>JBDHYT010000066.1:0-9981 GCA_039811485.1 Marinilabiliaceae bacterium
CATTAAAAATGGAAAGATGCATCCCTTTTCTTTTGATGTTGCCAATGTCACTACAAGCAACAACCAACAACCACTAAAAATGCACGCTGAATAACAAGAGGAAAACCTGTAGCAATTTAAAAGAATTTACACTTACAAACCCAAAAAAACCACAATCATGCTTCTTTTTTCTCATTGCCTCCCTGTAATAGCAAAGAACAATTAACCCATTGCAAAAGAATTGATAAACAGCAATCTGAAACTTCAGATATTCAATAAAAACAGCTTTGGTGAAACTGGTAAGGTTAGTACTTATTCAGTCCTACGCACGACACGACTATGTTTAGTCATCATGAAGTGGGAGCAAAGCCTTATACAAATATATCAATAATATTCATCATCTCCGAAACAATATCACCCTGCCTTCCATCAGGCTTACCAGCACACGACCACGGCCAGCATCAATAATTCTGCTTATAGAGGAGTTTCCAAGCTTCTCGCTGAACAGAAGTTTCTGTGTTTTACTGTCGATGGCAAACAGCACTCCCTGTCGGGTACCGCCATAAACAACACCGCCAATCTCAACCATGGGACAGGGATTATGCTCGTAACCAAAACCACAATCAACCGGTTTAATCTCCAACGAACGTGTATCAACAAATATCACACTGTCGTTCATTGTTTTGGCAACCACAAACCGGTTATCATTGGTCATCCCCATCGATTCGCGCACCTGATGGTTTTTGGTTCTGAAAATCTGTCTGCCGTCATCCAGACCAAGCACTGTCAGATACCTGTCGGGAGCTACCAGAAAAACCCTGTTATGAGCCACAGCAGGAGTTACATTGCCGGGCGAAAGAAGCCTTACCGGCGAACCGTTGTTCCATCTCCACACCACTTTACCGCTCTTTCTGTCGAGGCAATAGAGATTTGTATCCCAGGCACCTGTAATTACATATCTGTCAGTAACCACCGGCTCTGCCTGAATAAACCCTTCATAATCGCTGAACGACCATTTCACCTTGCCCGATGCAGCATCGATACAAACAAATCCGTCGCGCCCGAGACCAATAAAAATATCACCACCATCAACCTTACCGGGAGCCACAACAGGCGATTCACTCCTCACCTCCCACTCCAGCGCACCGGTCTTGCGGTTTAAAGCAATCAGACCGCAATTGGTAGTGCCCACAAACAGGTGCTTACCATCGGTAAATGGCTTTGCATAAAGAGCTTCGCCAGTATGAAACTGCCACTGAAGCTGATTATTTCTGATATCGATACATTTTATCACGCCGCAGGAGTTTGCAATAAACACAGTATTTCCGGCAATTGCTGCTCCATCCATCACAGAACAGCTGTCGGCGTAACTCCAGATTGTTTTAATATTATGGGGTTGAAATACCGACGGTTCAACCTTTCCTGCATCAGTTTTTTGCAACGGAAAAGCAAACCTTATATTTTCAATCTCTCCTATTATCTTCTCGCTTATAATTACCGAATCATTCCTGAAAACAACACTGTTGTATCCCTGCGACTTATCGCGCCCAATGAGTGCGCGCCCCATAATGCCGGTTACACCATTAAAAGCCATCTTATGAAGTGTATGACCATGACCACACAACGAAAGCGGAACCTCACTTTCTTTCAGTAGATTGACAATATCTGCATAATTACTTAAATCGGGCGTTAAAGGATAATGGGCAAGATTTATTATGGTTTTTCCCTTTGAATGCCATTTGTTTAATTCTGATGCAAGCCATATCACATCCTCATTTTTCACCAGTCCGTCACCCATCTTCATATAAGGGCCAGTGCTGTAACCGATAAAATGGTAATTACCGGAACCAAAGCTGAAGCGGTCGTTACCCCACAATTTCCTGAAAGTTAAACCGGCACTCTCCGACCAGTTGGTTTCATGATTTCCCGGGATAACATAATAAGGCTTTGAGAGCTTATCGAGTATGGATTTCACATTAAGCAGCTCAACATCGGAGCCCATATTTGAAAGGTCGCCGGTTACTACCACAAAATCGAAGTCATCGTTATTAATATCATTAACTGCAAGTTTAAGTGCCGCCTCCTGTTCATTCCCAGGAACAACATGAATATCGGTCAGGAATGCAAAACGAATCTGACCATACATCCCAGCCCCAATGGCATAAAGCAGTAAAAACAGATAAAACCTAAACATAACTATCCGTATAATTATCAATTACCAAAATCAATTCTTTCAAAGCCGTAGCCTTTCCGTTTCAGATACTTCAGTATCTCACCCAGCCGCCTGTACAGTTTATCGGTTCTGGCCGGATGGGTACCCGGATGAATAAGTACTATACAGCCATCAAGAGAGTTTGCCGACTCAAACTCGTAAAGCTGGTCAATCAGCTCCTGCGACGATTTGTAACTACTCATTTCAGGAATAGTATAATCGGCTGCAGTTCTTATGCCGGGAGTATAATTTACAGTAATCTGGCCAAGTTCCTCAACAATTCTGACACTCTCAGCATTATACCACTCGTATGGCGGCAGGAAATAATCAAGATTATCAGTATCAACACCAAACCTTGCAATCTCTGCCATATTCCGCCTGAAGTCCGACCTCAGACTATCCGCACTTACAATCAGCCTGTCGCGGTCATCCCACGGAGCATAAAGAATATGTCTGTCGGAATGTCCTCCAAGGTAGTGGCCAGCCTTAACAATCTGCATTATAACATCATAATGCTCTTTCATCCGCAGTGAATTACCGGTCAGAAAAAATGAAGCCCTTGCATGATACTTCTTCAGTGTCTTCAATATCTCATGGGCTCCATCGAAAGCAGAATCGGCAGGAAAGACGAAGTAAACCAGCTTCTTATCTCCGGCACCTTTTTTAACCACAGCACCAAACCTGTCCTGATGGTCATTTACTTTTTTTTTTGAGTTTTGCCCATCTTCTGCATTGCCGATAGATAGAAACTCAAACTTGCTGTTCCGTCCATTGTCGGTTCGTTGGATGAGTAGTCTCCCGGGTCGTCATGATATACAGCTGCTCCGTTCTGAAACGGCGCATACTCATCTTCATATTTCAGATGAATTCCCCTCAGCGATTCATAAATCTCACGATAGATAGGCCCGTCAACCAATCCGCCGTAGGGAATATCATTAAGCAGCTCCACCACAAACGAATGGGCTCTTACAGGCGAATCACCATCAGCAGGCAGGCCGCAAATCATCGATGTTCCCCACGGATTACAGCCAAAGAACCAGTCGCGCAGCGAAGCCTCCATCTCCAGATAAGTCTCATCGCCCGTTGCCTGATGATAGAGACGGGCAAGAGTTGCCCCAGCCACAACAAGATTATTTGAGCACCAGATAAACGGAACACCATTCAGAAACGGGTCATCATTTTCGCGGGCACGCTTAAGCAGATAACCAAGCCCCTGACTCATATAACCGGCATACCTGGAGGCAATATCCCTGTCGGATGATAAAGCAAGATAGTAATGGCCAAGATTTACAAACGGATAGAACTGATAATGACGTGCCCTGCCCCGCTCCATCCATGGAGTAACATCCTCAAGCACACCCCAGTAATCAGCCTCACGGAGCCAGTATTTTTGATTACTTATATTGTATTCAACAGCTGCTGCCAGCTCCATATCGTCAACCCAGTTATCCTCCTCATAAAAATAGGGTGAAACAGTGCATGCAGTCTGATTATTTCCCGGGAAGCGCTTTCCATAGCGATAGGCCGGGGCAGCCTTTTCGGCCAGCAACGCAGCAAACTGAGGGTCAATATCTTTAAATACAGCTGCACCAAGTGAAAAGGCAGATGCAAACTTTGCAGCACTTGATGACACTCCTGTTGAACGGTTTTGGTTATCAGGCTTCAGCCCCTGAGGTTTACCTGTGACCGGATAGACCGGACGCCCTGTTCCGCTGCCAAATCCGTAATCTACAAAATCACGGCTCGGGATACGCATACGGGCATGGTCTCTGTCATCTGCAATCTGATTGAACATCAATGCTGTATCAGGATTCATCCTTACCATCCACTCCAGCCCCCAGCGGGCCTCGTCAAGAATATCAGGAATGCCGTTACTGCCCTTCTGGCCAAGTGCATCATATTCATCCCTGAATATTGTTTTATCGGGAGTCTGCTGCCATGCAAAAAGCATCTGAAAAGTTGCATTAGCCGATGTAGGCAGATATTGCAGATAGTCAGAAGCATCATGCCAGCCGCCCCGCACATCAACCTTTGTACCCTCAAGCTGCGGATGATCAACCACATAACCATCATGCTGATGACACACAGTATCGAGATAAGGATTATAACCGCAACGCTGCTGACGCATGTAACGCAGGATGAAATCGGCAGTTCCGTCGTAAACATCATGGTTTATTCTGAACACAGGCGATTTAACTCCATTACTTTCAACATAATATGAACCTGAAGCTGAAACAGAAGAGAAGTCAAGCCGCGTGGCACTGTTCATACCCCATCGGGGAGCATTGGTTTCAGTGCCTGTGCCTTCAAAAACAACCTTGCCTGTCTTACTCTCCTTAAGTACGAACTGAGGATTGCCACCTTCATCATCAGAGAGAAAAACAGCAACCTTAATACTCTGAGGCAGATAGCCAAGCTGATTGATTCTGATCCAGGAACCGGCCATTACACTGCTGGTCATAAACAAGGCAACCAACAAACCACAAACAGACAACAACTTATTTTTCATCAGATTACAGTTTTATAAGTTAAATCTTTTCGGTAGCATCATCCACAAGGTGCATAATAGACTGATATGTTATTTCACCATGAAGAGAGAGGCCTATTTCACAGGTCCGGCTGGTTGAATAGCCGTGAGTAACCGAATCGGGCAATTCACTCTTCAGGAATCTCAGGGCACTGGCATTAAGGCCCGGCACAGAAAAGCCCTTGTCGCCTGCCCAGCCACAGCAACCAGTCTGCAATGGCTTTACAACTTCGGATGCGCACAATGATGCCAGCTCAACAAGCATATCCTCCTGGTCCATCTTGGTATTGCTGCAGGTACTGTGCACTGTTACAATATCCTTTATCTTTCTGAATCTGAGTTTCGGTTTAAGATACTCAAGTGTAAATGCCACAGGATCATAAAGCTTCAGTCTTCTGTCCATCAGCCGCTTCATTCTGAGCAGGCAGGGACTCATATCGCACACCACAGGATAACGGCCATAATCTGAAGCTTCGAGCAGTGCCTTCTCAAGCTCTTTGAGTTTCAGCATACCCTGAGCTTTATACCCTTTACTGTCGAATGCCATTCCACAACATAACTTATTGGTTGACTGAGGATATACAACCGAATATCCCGCCTTGTGAAGAACTGAAACAGTTTTTTGGGTGACAGTTTCCCTGGTATCATAACCACGGGACACACCAAAAATCCGGTTGATACAGGCAGGAAAATAAACAACCTTCAGATCATTTTCAGAATCATCACTTTTTAATTCAAGAGCAGGTGCTCCTTTGGGCAGATGACGGTTCCACAACGGGATATTCCGTCCCGACAATTTATGAATACCTTTTGCCACAGGTGCCATTACTGCATCAGGAATAATCTTGCCTATGTACCACACACCATTGAGCATCATCCTTGCAAAGGCTACCGACTGTGAAAAGTGTGTAGCAATCCACGATGCAACCCTGTCGGCAAAGGGTGATATTTCATTATTACGCAGCTCTTTAATCAGTACACCGGTATCAATCTCAACCGGACAATTGAGAGCGCACAAACCATCGGTGGCACAACTTTCAATGCCACTGAAATCAAAATTTTTCTGTAAAACAGCAGCTTCGGCATACCGCTTCTCTCGTTTCAAACGGGTAATCTCACGGAAAACCACAATTCTCTGACGGGGAGTCATTGAGAAATTGCGCGAAGGACAACTGCTTTCACAAAAACCGCACTCAATACAGTCGTCAATCAGTGGGTTGGCAACCGGAAGGGGCTTTATATTTTTTGCATAAACCTCAGGATCATCATTTATCAGCACTCCCGGGTTCAGAATATTTTTGGGGTCACAGATCTGCTTCACCCGTTTCATCAGACTGTAAATATCACTCCCCCACTCCTTTTCAACGAACGGAGCCATATTACGGCCTGTACCATGTTCGGCCTTCAGGCTTCCATCAAACTGAACTGTGACCAGTTCTGCCAGTTCGTGCATAAAAGCCTTGTAGTTCTCCATCTGGGCAGGCTCGCTGAAGTCGGGCATAACCAGGAAATGGATATTACCATCAAGCAGGTGTCCCCACATAACTGTGTCGCCATAGCCACGCCTCACCAGCAGGCTGTTAAGGGCAACAAGGGCATCACCAAGCACCTCACCCGGAAATGCGATATCCTCAATAAGGCAGGCAGTCCCCTTGGGCCGTGTTGCTGCACCAGAAGTGAGCAGACCCTTACGCACTTTCCATATATTGTTATACTGACGGCGGTCGAAAGTAAATTCAATTGGATAAAGAGTCCTCACACTTTGAAGTGAATCAACAATCTCTTTAATCTGATTTTCAAGCCCGGTCTGAGTCAACGCCGATGACTCAATCAGAAGAGCACAGCTACCTTCGGGCAGAGTTCGCAAAACTTCAGGCATACCATCCTTACCCTCAACCGAGCGAAGTGCATTTCTGTCCATCAGTTCGGCAGCACTCACCTTACATTGCCTCAAGGGCATAACAGCAGCCGCAGCATCACGCACATCCGCAAAAAACACAAGTGCACACGCCTTCTCAGGATAGTCGTCGATAGTGCGGAAAGTCACCTCCGAAATAAAACCAAGTGTACCTTCGGCTCCAATCATCAGGTGCTGATAAATATCTATGGGATCGTCGAAATCGACAAACGAATTCATACCGTAACCGGTAGTATTTTTCAGACGGTATTTATGCTCAATTTTCTCCTTAACGACCGGATTGTTTAAAATAGTTTTTCTGATGTCACTCAATCCGTCGAGCAACTCTCGGTGCGACAGCTCAAATGCACTGCGACTCTCCATATTACCTGTATCGAGCACGGTACCGTCAGGCGTAACAATGCGCATGGAAAGAACAGTATTATAACTGTTCGTTTCAATACCATAACTCGATCCGCTTGCATTATTGGACACAATGCCACCAATCCGCGCAGCATTTATCGACGCAGGACTTGGCCCGATCTTCTTCCTGTAGGGAGCCAGCAGAATATTGGCATATCCTCCCCTTATTCCCGGCTCGAACGAAGCCTCAGAACCATCATAATTTATCCGGTGACGGATAAAATCAGGACCCAGCTCAATCAGAACAGAATCAGTGATGGTTTGCCCGCTTAAGCTTGTTCCGCCGGCCTTAAAAGTAACAGCGATGCCAAGCTCACTGCATTTCTGCAGCAGTTTAACAACCTCATCCTCACAATTTACCTGCACCACAAGCTGCGGGACAAGACGATAAAAACCGGCATCGGTTCCCTTTGCCAGCAGTTCAAGTGGTTTTGAGAAAATTTTTACCGATGGCAGACTGAAAGAGAGGTAGTTGTGGAGAAGGGAGAGTTTAAAGTCCATATACTTAGCTAAAAAAGGGAAAGGGTATCCACTTCAATGCGGACACCCTCTCAATATTATTCGAAAAGAATATCAACAAAATGCGCTACAATTACTTGATCTTATTCTGAATCAAGAGTCCTCCGCTCAGGTCTATTTCTGCTTGAGGGATTGGCATTAAATTACTTACACCTTCAACAAACGAACCTTTTGCTTTAAAAAATTCAGCTCCTTTACCTATTCTTACTACGTCAAAGAATCTATGTCCTTCCATTGCAAGTTCCAATCGGCGCTCATTTATAATCGCGTTAAAAAGATTGTCACCAGTGTCGGTTATGTTATCTGAAAGTTTAGCTCTGCGTCTTACTTTATTGAGATACTCTCTTGCCTCTACCTCATCAGAAGGTGAATTTTTCAAACAAGCCTCCGCGTATGTCAAATAAACCTCAGACAGACGAATAACTCGAATATTGGTAGGATTATTCCGAATCTCTTTTGATCGTTCAGCAGGTTTCAAGTAGTATTTTTGATTGTAATAGCCCGTCCGATTCCTTTCAAGCTTGGCAAAATCAGCAGGTGATTCCCATAATTGAAGATCAGCCTCTGTTAGTAATGTAGCGTCTTTTCTAACCACATCACCTGCAGCATCAAAGGCATCCGCCAGACTGTGACGTGGTTGATTAATTCCATATCCATAAGTTGTACCGAAAGGCAACATCATCAATACGTGGAAATTACCATTATTAGTAGTTGCAGCAGATTGCGTTGAAGAGTTATAATGGGTTATTTCAAAAATAGACTCTTTACAATGTTCCCCGGCTAAAGAGAATACAAAACCATAATTATCTTCAAGGGTATAACCGTCTTTAAACACCTCTAATGATGCAGTTTTACACTCTCCATATTTCTTCTCATACAGATAGACTCGTGCCAAAAGGGCATTTGCTGCTCCTTTTGTTATCCTACCGGCCTCAGTTTCTTTTTTAAGCTGAGTGACAGATGGAAGATATTGTGCAGCCAGTTTAAGATCATCCTCAATCTGCTTATATACATCAGCAGCGGGAGAACGTTGTTTTTGTTTATCTGCAATCGTAGGAGTTTTATTAAACAACACAACATCTCCAAAAACCTTAACTAATTCATGATAATAATAAGCCCGCAGGAATAGTGCTTCACCTAATAATCTATTTTTTGTAGTTGTTTTAAATAACGACTCATCCATCTTAGATATACCATCAATTGCTTGATTTGCTTTATTTATACCTCTGTATAAAATCTGCCAACGACCTAATATACGGCCATTATCGGTGGGATAGTTATAAGATTCCATTTGTGCATACGCCTGTACATCGGCATCACTTCCACTATAAGTGGCATCATCAGACAATACATCTCCAAAAGCCCATATTGTCCATGTATAACGATAATCCTTTAAATCAGAATAAGCAGCCACAACAGATTGAAATGCATCTTTCTCTGACAAGAAAAAACTATCAGAGGTTAGCGACCCCAACTTTTTCTTATCAAGAAAATCGTCACTACATCCAATTAGCAGAATCACTGCTATTGTATAGAATATATATTTAATAGATTTCATAGGTTAATAATTTAAAAAGTTATACTAACACCACACGATACAACCTTAGCTTGAGGGTAAGTGCCTATATCAACACCTCTACTCAAATAGTTAGAACTGCTTATTTGTCCTATTTCAGGATCTGCTCCTGAATAATCGGTTACAGTAAATAGGTTTTGACCGGCCACATAGACTCTAAGTTTCTGAATATTTATCTTTTGTGTTAGACGAGATGGGAAAGTGTATCCCATTTGAAGAGTTTTCAGTCTAAAATATGAGCCATCTTCAATATATAAATCAGAAATACGCTTATTGTCATTTTTATCGTTACCATTCAGTCTTGGTATATTAGTATTGGTATTATCCGGTCGCCAATAGTTAAGAACATCCTTTGACTTATTTGTAACATCAGCCATGTCGTAAGTAAAATAACGCATTGCATTAAAAATATCATTTCCCTGGGTGCCGATAAACACCATAGACAAATCTATCCCTTTATAAGAAGCACCGACATTGATCCCGTACTCAAAATCAGGAAGAGGCTTTCCTATCATCGTTTTATCGGCATCGGTTATCTTACCATCAGGAATATCGTTACCTTTTCCATCTTTAGCCCCGGCAACGTCTCTAAACACTATGTCTCCAAGACCAGCACCAGATTGACGAGTAAGAACATCTGCAAGTTGGTTAGCATCATTTACCAATCCATCTGTTTTAAAACCCCAAAAAGCACCTATAGGATATCCCACCTTTGTCATAGTGGCCGAACCATTTCGAATTGCTGCTCCTGCCAATGGTACTCCGGCACCAATACTTATCATTTTATTATTAAGTGTAGTTAAATTGGCATATATATTATAAGCAAAATCACCAATATTATCTTTCCA
>JBDHYT010000067.1:0-9929 GCA_039811485.1 Marinilabiliaceae bacterium
CTTATATCTGTTGGCCGGGGTGCAGTCTGCAATGTTTACCACTATTATCTTGTGCTTGTCGCGTATAAAGAGCTGGTTGCCTGCCACATCAGCCGACTCGCACTGCAGGAGCGACGATGATTCCCATCCTGTTCTGCCAATGGTTGTTACATACGACCAGTCGGTACGGTTGAATACGTCAATCCTTGACGAACGGTTTACCACAAAGAGTAACTTATCGCTTATTGCCACATCCATTATCTGATTGTCAAACTTTTCGGGATTACCTTGGAAATTCCACGATGTCAGATGCTTAATGACAGCTCCTGATGTTTTGCTTAGCATAATGACTCCGGTAAAACCGACAGCATTATTTGCAATATATATCGTGTCGCCTTTTATGCGGACTGATACGGGGTTAAACTCGGTAGCAGCGTTTAGTCCCAACTCACCGAATGTGAATTTGTGAGCCGGTTGAAGTGTCTCCATCGATTTTGTGGAAAAGTCAAAATCTTTTTCGCAGCCTGTTAGTAACAGACTGAAAGATAGGAATATAAATATGTATTTATTCATCGGTGTCTATTTACGATTGTTTGTCGGGATTGTATGGATTGTACACTTTAAAGGGATTCATTATTATGGGAAGCTGCCTCTTTTTCATCAGTTCACGGTAAACTTCCGGCACCATATTGTTGGAAAAAACCCCTTCGCAAATACTGCTGTCATGATTATATCCTATTGCATGACCTAACTCATGCATCCATATATACATTATCCAGTTTGAGTCGAGATTAACCCTGTTGTGGTAAAATAGTCCGGTAAGGTAATTCTCCTGAACTCCTAATACAGCGCCACCACCCATTCCGGCAATCTTGTCACTCTCTTTGACAACCCCAAAAAGCAACCGTGGTTTATTAAGAATTGTCTCTATAAATTTTTCCCGGTCTATATCTTTTCCATTAACATCCACAAACTTGCCATCATAATCCAGAATTTTTCTGCGGAAAGTTTCAGTACTGAACATTGCGGCTATGTTTATTGCTCCGTTGGCATAGTATCGGGCAGCATTGGGAGTCATCAAAGCCCAGTTGCCTTCACCATATACTCCCATCTCGATGTGGGTTTTCATTTTGATTGTCTTAAGAATCTGGAACACAGGGTCGTCGCACTCCAAAGTGAAATTAACCTTGTCGGCCGTTAGCATTGCCAGATTATTGGTCTTGATAGGACGGTTTTCCTTTGAGTTATAAACTACCTCTCCCATTTTTAGCGGCGATTCGATGTATGAAATGTAGAGACCGGGAAACTCCTCAAGTTTCAATAACTCGATTGTCTCACCAAGTTCAGGAATCTCCATATATACCGTAACGTTTTTAAATGGATGTGCCAATGGATTGAATATCCGCAACTTGCCGTTCTTTAAAGATACATTAAACGGATTGTTGACATAGAAAAAACGATCCTCCGACGTTACAACTTCAATTGGTTCGTTGTCGTCGAATATATCCTCGCCTCCCTCTTTTATTGTTGCAAGGCTCACCTGTTGGGTAGTAGCCTTATTCCCAAATGCCTCGGTTATGTCTGCATCTTTTTTGCATGATGTCTGAAGGACAATGGCTGTCAATAGGAATGATAAACTTAGAATCTTCTTCATTATCAATTTATTAGTGTTAAATGTAATTAGTTATATGTAGTTATGTCTGATTTATTTGGGCATAAATATTCATAAACACTAGTGGGTGCTCAGTTTTATTGAACTGTTAACTAATATTGATGATTATTCATTTCGGTCGGCTCGCTGTTATACGCCGGCAAAAGTGATTTGGATACAGTTTTTGAGATTCTTAACACATTAATCAGGGGCAGTCCTATTTAACTCACTGAATTTGTTGAATTAGTAAAAGATAATTGTCCCTTTCTGATTTCATTATTTTTTGATATTTTTACAGTTCCAAAGCCCGCCTTAGAAAATCTGTATTAATTTTTTTAAAACTATTTTTATGTTCAGAGTATTATCTGTTTTATCTCTTTTTCTTATTTCGTTCTCAGTTTCAGCATCGTATAAAGGGCGTGTCTATTTCGATGCCAACAAAACCGGAGTATATGATTCGGGCGATCAATTGCTCGAAAATGTTGCGGTTACCAACGGTAAGGATGTGGTTAAAACCAATAAAAATGGGGAGTTTACCCTTCCCGACTTTAAGAAGGCAAGGTTTATAACAGTAACAACTCCTTCTGGCTATTCGGCTGATGGTAATTATTATATTTCTGTTTCTGAAGGTATTACTACATACGATTTTGCACTTGCCAAATACGGTCGCAACATAACAGCCGATGGTTCGCACTCCTTTATTCAGATTTCTGATACCGAGATTTTCAATACCGAAAATCAGGAGCGTTGGGCAAATAATGTTCGCGATTATTCTCAGAGCCAGAATGTTGCGTTTGTAGTCCATACCGGCGATATCTGTTACGACAACGGACTTCGTAACCATATTAAGGTTATGAATAACCAAAATATGGGTGTGCCTGTTTATTATGTGCTTGGTAATCACGATCTTGTTAAGGGTGATTATGGCGAGCAGCTTTTTGAAAGCATCTACGGTCCTTCATGGTATTCGTTTGACTATGGCAATGTGCACTATATTGTTACTCCAATGGCCGGAGGTGATTACAAACCATCTTATACTCAGGCTGATGTGTATGAGTGGCTGAAGAATGATCTTGCGAATGTGGCTAAGGATAAGCCAATTATCTGTTTTAATCACGATCTGATATCTTTTACCGATAAGTTTATCTACAAGAAAAATGATAAGGAACAGTTAGATATTGGTAGCTATAACCTGAAAGCATGGCTTTACGGTCACTGGCACAACCATTTTGTGCGAATGCAGGGTAAGGTAAAAACTATCTCTACTGCCACTCTCGATAAAGGTGGTATTGACCATTCTACCTCAGCATTCCGTGTTGTTAATGTTGATTCCAAAGGAGATGTAAAAACCAATCTTCGATATACCTTCACCTCAAATCATCTTGAATTGACGTCAGTTTGCAACAATCATCCGGTTATTGATTCCGAAGGTAATATTCAGTTGTCGGTGAATGCTTATCATGCCGGCGCGAGGGTTAATGCTGTTAAATATCAGATTGTTACAGATGATAAACAGGTAGTGGCATCGGGTAGCCTGAGTAAGAATAGCGACTGGAACTGGAGTGGGAAAGCAACGGTTGACAGTAAGTTTACGGGTAAAAACCTGTTTGCCGTGATTACTGCTAAATGTGATGACGGAACAGTGGTGAATAAAAGGTATGGTTTTGTAAATGAGGCTGTTGTGGCAGATGTGAAAATAACCGGCGACTGGGTTACGCTTCTTGGAAATTCGGCTCATAATGGTGTTGTTAATCAGAATATTAACCTTCCGTTGCATCTTAAGTGGGTATCCAACGTAGGTGCCAATATCTTTATGTCATCGCCCATAGTTTATAACGGCACTCTCTATGTTGCTTCGGTTGATGAAGACCTTAGGGGCGAAGGAGGTATTTATGCCATTAATCCTGCGGATGGAGTTGTTAAGTGGCACTTTGAAACACGCAACTCAGTTAAAAACACTATAGCAGCCTCTAATGGAAATATTTTTGCACAGGATGCCGAAGGTTACCTTTATGCCGTTGATGCTGTGTCGGGTAATTTGAAATGGGAGAAAAAGCTGGATATAAATGGCCTGCCAGTGTTGGACGATGGTTTGACGGTATCGGGCGGAGTTGTATATGCCGGTTCGGGTAAGGGATTTGCTGCCTTTGATGCTGTTACCGGCTATGTAAAGTGGAGTAACACAGGATGGCGTCAGGGTGAAGGAACTACCACCACCACAACGGTTGCTGACGGTGTTGTTATAAACGGCACTCAGTGGGGCGGACTTCATGCCAACGATATTACGGATGGTAAACATCTCTGGAGCATATCCAAAGATGGGATTTCAAACCGTGGCTCATCGCCATCTGTGCACGATGGAGTTGCATGGTTTATTTCGGCCAGGAGCTTGTTTGCTGCCGATGTTAAAAGTGGTGAACTAAAAGTGGCACATCAGCTACCGTATAGTGTTGATGTTACTTCAACGCCGCTTGTTACCGATAAACTGATAATTTTCGGAACTGTTGATAATGGTGTTGTCGCACTCGATAGGGCAACTTTTGAACAGAAGTGGAAGGTGCAGACACTCACATCGCTTGTTTTTACTGCTCCTTACACAACTTATCCCGTCCGTACGGTAGAGACAAGTCCGGTGCTGATTGGTAATCATGTTGTGTTTGGTGCATCTGATGGTGTTATATATTTGGTGAATATTGAAAACGGCCGTGTTGAGTGGAGCCATAGTGTTGGCGCACCCATATTCAGCACTGTGGCAGTGTCGGGAAATACAATTTTCGTAACCGATTTTGGAGGTAACGTATATTCGTTTACTACCGCCCAATAACCGTTATATGTTAATGATTTGCCTGGAATCCTGTTTTTTTAAGCAGGATTTCATGTTTTATAACACTTTTAACTCTGTTATTCGGTTATCTCAGCAAAATGTTGCTAATTTTGTGTGATAAAATGAATAAATCAGATGGCAAAGGAGATGGATACAGATAGGAGAAATGTGCCTGTACCGGAGCCGGCACTTCGCCGGATGCCTTGCTATTTGGCCTATCTGAAGCTTGCCGGTAAGGCAGGACAGACTTATATCTCATCAACTCAGATTGCCCGCGATATGGGTGTCGATTCAACCCAGGTAACCAAAGATCTCTCATACACAGGTATTTCGGGAAAAACACGTGTGGGTTACGAAATAGACCCGCTTATTGTTGAACTCGAGAGTTTTCTGCGATTCAATACCATCGACGAGGGTTATCTCTTTGGTGCAGGAAGTCTCGGTACAGCCCTGCTTCACGATCATGGTCTGCATCAGTATGGATTCAGGATAGTTGCGGCTTTCGATGTAAACCCCGATGTGGTTGGACTAAACATTGGTGGCGTGCCAATCTATCATGTCGATGATTTCAAACGAATGCGCAACGATAAAGTGAAAATCGGCATACTTACAGTTCCGGTTGAGTATGCCCAGAGTGTTGCCGATCTGATGGTGGATGGCGGAATTAAAGCGGTGTGGAATTTCACTCCCGTCAGGATAAAAGTGGCCGAAGGTGTTGTGGTTCAGAATACTTCGCTCTATGCCCACCTTGCCGTAATGTTCAACCGCCTTCATTTTGGCGAGTAGATTTCCTTAAAAAGTAAGCATAAATTTTGTCTCTACATCGGGTACCGACGATGCGGTTATGTTGCCTCCATGCTTTCGCATTATCTGTTTCGACAGGCTTAGGCCGATACCCGATCCGGTAGTTTTGGTGGTGAAAAACGGAATAAACACTTTGTCAATAACATCGGGCAGTATCCCTTGTCCGTTGTCGGTAACTTCAATCACAACCCTTCCCCGCTTGTTAATCATCGCTTTCATTGATATTGTTGCTCCGGAGGTTTGTGAGGTTGCATGAATTGCATTCTTTAGCAGATTAATAATCACCTGCTCAATCAATCTCTCGTCGGCCTGAAGTTCAAGTGTGTCGGGTTCTATCTCTACCGTCCAGTTTATATTGTTGTTACGCAAATCGTCGGATAGGAGGGTGGTGATATTGTCGAAGAGTGTAGCAACTTTAAAAATCGACAGGTTTGGATTGGGTATCCGGGTGAGGCTGCGGTAGGTAATCACAAAGTGCATCAGCCCTTCGGTGCGCTTCGATATGGTGTGCAGTGCCATATCAATATCTTCGTAAGCCTCTTTAAGGTCGGGGTGGATATCGGCACTCTGCTGCAGACCCGACAATATTGTGCTTATCGTGTTAGATAGCGATGATATTGGGGCAATTGAGTTCATTATTTCGTGTGTGAGCACGCTGATGAGTTTCTGCCACGCCTCCATCTCCTTCTCTTCCAGCTCGTTCTGAATATTTTTGATTGACACCAGAACAATTGTTTTGTTGCTGATTTTCAGTTCTGTGGCGTAAATTGCAAGTTGCAGCATTTCGTCTCGGCCTGTAATTTTCACCAACGTATTCTCGTTATGCCTGATGGTCAGCAGTTTTTGTACAAGGTCGGGACTGAAGCTGCTTAGTGTGTCGATATGTGCAATATTGCGGAGCTGGAAAAGCTTCTGTGTGGCGTTGTTCACAAGCTCCACACGCCCGTTTTTGTCGTAGGCAATCAGCGCAATGCCAATATGTTGAATCACCGATTGCAGATAGAAGAAATTCTCTTCTTTTTCGGCTTTTACATTCTGAAACTCCTTTATCACATCGTTAAACGAACTTTTCAGTTTGTCGAATGATGAGCCTAATCCCTCAAGTTCAAAGGGTTGTGAGAAATCGGAATAGCGTATCGACTCCAGAAAGTTGTTGAGGGTGCGGTTGGTGGTGTCGGTGTAATGAATTATGGCGGCAACCTGCATCACAACCAACAATCCTGTGAGAATTACCGACAGGGTGAAGTTGGTTGTAAGAAGCAGAAATGCAAACAGAAATATGCTGAGTGTCAGTAGTATTATTCTGGCAATCAGGTTTATTCTGAAATTTTTATAACCCATGTTTTTCCATTCTTCTGTAGAGTGAGGTTCTGGTGATTCCCAGGTCAGCTGCGGCTTTCGACACGTTTCCGTGGTGCGATTTCAGCACCTTCACAATAATGTTCTTCTCAATCTCATCAAGGTTGTAGGTCTCTACTGATGGTGCTCCCGATGGAACATGATGTGAAGAGAGGTGGAAATCGTCTTCGGTAATAGAACTGCCTTCGCACATTATTATTGCACGTTCTATAACGTGTTGAAGCTCACGCACATTACCAGGCCACTGATAGACCGAAAGTTTTTTGATTACGCTGCCCGAGAGTGGCGCAATACTCTTTTTGTATTTGTTGGAGTATATCTTAATGAAGTGTGCTGCCAGCACCGGGATATCATCCTTCCGTTCCCTGAGTGGCGGAAGCTCAATCTCAACGGTATTGATGCGGTAAAGAAGATCCTGCCTGAATTTGTCCTCACCGGCCATCTGACGGATAGGCATGTTGGTGGCACAAACAAGCCGCACGTCGATAGGTTTTGGTGTGTTTGAGCCAACACGTGTCACCTCGCGGCGTTCGAGCACGGTAAGCAGTTTGCTCTGAAACGGAAGACTCAGGTTGCCAATCTCATCCAAGAATATTGTCCCACCCGAAGCCAGCTCAAACCGTCCGGGTCTGTCGGCACGGGCGTCGGTGAACGCACCTTTAACGTGTCCAAAAAGTTCGCTCTCAAAAAGAGTCTCGCTCAATGCACCTAAATCAACACTGATGAATGACTCAGCACAGCGTTGTGAGTTTCGATGTATTGCTCTGGCTACCAACTCCTTGCCTGTTCCGTTTTCGCCAAGTATAAGTATGTTGGCATCGGTGGCGGCCACTTTTTTTATAGTGTTGAACACCTTCTGCATACCCTCCGACACGCCTATAAAATCAGCAAACGGCTGGTCGTTTATCTCATTTATTCCCTTCTGCTTCTCTTTGAGCTCTGTCACTTTTGAACGCGATTGGCGCAGCTGTATGCCCGACGACACTGAGGCAAGCAGTTTCTCGTTCTGCCATGGTTTGATAATGAAATCGGTGGCACCGGCTTTAATTGCATGTACCGATTTCTCAACATCGCCGTATGCAGTGATAAAGAATACTACCGCATCGGGATCAATTTCAAGAATTTTCTCCAACCAGTGAAACCCCTCTTTGCCACTTATTGCATCTTTGCTGAAGTTCATGTCGAGCAAAATGACATCATACTGATTGGTAAGCATGTGACTTACAATCTTCTGTGGGTTTGTTTCGGTGGTAATCAGCTCAAGATGTGGCTTTAACAGCAGCTTTAATGCAAACAGAATATCGGTATTGTCGTCAACAATGAGTATTTTACCTTTTTTCTTATCCATGGCTTGTTTTTTTTCACAGTTTAGATAGGATAAAAGTAATTAAAGATATCAAACAATGAAAAAATAATGTACGAAATCGTTCACATCTTTCCGTTAAATATGTTTGTTTTGTAGTTCACAATCGTTAAATAGGTCGATTTTGTTGGCATCAATTATGCTTTAGTATAGTATAATGCCTTTAATGAGTATTGTTATAGTGAGTATTTGTGTTGCTAAGTTGCTGATAGGTTGATGATTGCCATTGCCTGGCTGTTGTCGGATGATTGGTAAACTGATTTTTATGTGTGCGGATTCGCACACTTGTTGTATCAAAACCGTGCAGATGATTGTTGCTAAGAATGTGAGTTTTATTCAGTCGAACAACCGTCCCGATAATATTGTTCTCGATAATATCAATCTTAATATCGGGAATGGTGCTTACGTGTCGGTATTTGGTCCGGAGGGGAGTGGAAAAAGTTCTCTGTTGCTGCTTTTAGGTCTGTTTGAAAAACCAGCCTCGGGCGAACTCTATTTCGACGGGACTGAGGTGTCGCAACTGTCTGTGCGGCGTCTCGAGGCGTTGCGACGTAAAAATGTGGGGTATATTGGTCACAACTACTCGCTGCTCGATAGCTACAGTGTACGCGAAAATTTAGAACTGCCTTTGGTTTACCAGCGTCGTTCATCGGCCGAGCGTAAAGTGATGGTCGATAGGGTGGTTGATATGCTTAAGTTAGGTAATATTATTAAGATGAAGACCGGAGGCCTGTCTATGCTGCATGTTCAACTGCTTACGCTGGGGCGCGCCATTGTTGCCTCACCGCGTGTACTCATTGCCGACGAGCCAACCGGAATGCTCAACTCGCGTTATGCCGGCGATTTTATGGACGCTCTCGATGCCGTCTATGATACCGGGACGACAATAATTCATGCTACCAGCTCGTTGGCTCTGGCCGATAAGGCGTTAAGGAAAATTGAGTTGTTTGATGGCCATCTAATAGGATAATCCATGTTTTCCGTCTGGTTTCATATACGCAAAGTCTTCTCCGATCTTATGACCGGAAAGAGGCGAACGATATTTAGCCTTGTGTCGCTATCTGCAGCACTGGCTCTTTGCGTTTTTGTGCTTCTTTATGCGCGTTATGAAAGCAGTTGGGATCACCATTTCAAGGACTACAAACGTATCTATCGCTTTTCGTCGGTTGTGCTGGTGGGTAAGTCGCAGGGGCTTGTGTCGCTCACGCCTCTCCCGCTTAATCATCTTCTGGCCCAACAGGAGGAGGTTGAGGCGTCAACCCGTATCTTTACCCCGGGTAACGGTCTTATCAGGATAAATAATCAATCAAGTTTTGAAAACAGGTTTTTCCTCGCCGACAGTAATATTTCAGATGTGCTATCGCTTAAGTGGGTTTACGGCGGGGGCGGCAATGCACTTCCCGACACCAACAGTGTGGCAATATCGCTCTCGGGGGCGCACAGGTATTTCGGAAAAAGTAATCCAATAGGACAGGAGGTGGTCTTTAATGATGTCCGTTTTGTGGTTACTGCCGTTTTCGACAATCTGCCTGTCAACACACATCTTCACCCCGAATTTATCGGTTCGCTGGATGCCATATCGTTGCTTATCAAGGATAAGAAAGCACTCGAAGACGAGCTTGCAAGTTGGATGCGGATATCGTGTTATACTTATGTGAAGTTCAAACCAGGTGTTGATGTGGATGCCTTCACCGGGAAGATTAATTTGATTAAGGATGAGGTTTCGGCCGACGAACTGGCTGCCGTCAAGCAGTTTTTCAATTCACCGGGCGATAATGTAGCCATCGATTTTGTGGCCGAACCAATTTCTGATATCCATTTCTTGTCAAAGGCCGAATTCCCCATCGAAAAGGGTATAAAATTTGCCTATATAGCCATTTTTGTCAGTCTGGCCTTTCTTATTCTGATATTCGCAGGCATCAATTTTGTGCATACCACCGAGGCAACGT
>JBDHYT010000068.1:0-9894 GCA_039811485.1 Marinilabiliaceae bacterium
GTCGTCGAAATGTTTAAGTGCGCGCATAAGGTTGGAGCCGTGCAGGTCGCCCGACGGCTCACCGGCTATGATATAGTATTTCATATCACAAATTTAAAAATAACCACCAGAATACCCAGTATCAGAGTAGCAGTAACCACACCGCGGGCTGCCAGCAGTTTTTGAAAGTTAATGGCCAAAAAGAAAACTATAAGGTTAGGGAGCGCACACACAGCCATCAGCCTGCTAAGATTGCTGGTATGCATGAGCCCCTTCAGGAACTCACTGTAACCAAACGCCCCATGATAAGCAAAGGCATAAAGCAGATACGAGGTGAGTAGTGGCACTGCCAGGCCCAGAAAAAGGCCAAAAAGAACTTTATTGCATTTACAAAGCTTCATATTGCCTATCGGTTATTAAACAAATCCACATCCATTTTCCTGAGCATTTGATGGTCGGTTGAGTCGAGAGAGCAGGGCACCACCGACACATAGTTATTGGCCAGCCAATACTCGTCGGTATCGGTTGCTTGGGGCTCAAGATTTTCGTAATAGCCTGTCAGCCAATAATATTTTCGTTTACGCGGGTCTTCGCGCTCAATAAAACGCTCCACCCACTTACCGTTGGCCTGCCGGCATGTTTTAATCCCTTTTATATCGGTTCCCACCGGTATATTAACGTTCCAGTAGCTGCCCGTGGGCATGCCGTGGGTTATGGCATATCTGAAAATATCTTCGGCAAATTTGACGGCGGTAGAGAAGTCGGCCTCGTAGCTATGGTCGAGCAGCGAAAAGCCTATGGCCGGAATACCAAGCAGGGCAGCTTCACGGGCAGCACCCATTGTACCCGAATAGTGAACGCTGGCCGATGAGTTGGAACCATGATTGATGCCCGACAGCACAAAATCGGGACGACGATCGAGCAATGTATTGACACTCAACTTTATGCAATCAACAGGAGTTCCATTGACCTTAAAGAGTTTAAAGCCCTCTTTTTCGCGTATCAGCTTGGCGTATAGTGGTATTTTGATGGTTATGGAATGGCTCATTCCGGAGTAACTCTGATTGGGTGCCACAACCACCACATCGGCATATCGCTCGGCCATCTCAACCAAAGCCCTTAATCCGCCAGCCTTTATACCATCATCGTTGGTAATGAGCACCAACGGCCTATTTCCTTGTCCTGCTGCCATAATCGTTCTTCAATTCAGTTAAGGCTCAAAGATACATAATCGACAGGAAATAACGAAATTGTAAAATATGTTGCCACAGCGGCTTACATTGATAATGGCAATGAATGAAAAAAGGCTTATAAGTGTTTCACCTATAAGCCTTTAGATTGTACCGAGAGGCGGGCTTGAACCGCCGACCTCATGATTATGAATCATGCGCTCTAACCAGCTGAGCTACCTCGGCATTTGGGTCATCGTCTCATCTCTGAAGCGAAGTATTACCCGTTTTGCGGTGGCAAATGTAGAGTACATTTTTTAATTGTGCAATACTCAGGATTCAAAAATAATTTATCATACAACTAAAAAAAGAGCCATAATTCTAATAACCAAACAGTTTCGTAGAGATGAAAAGTTTATTCAAACTCATTTTTTAACATTTAATGTATTTTATATGGTAATATTTACTATATTGTAGCCAGATTTTAATACTAATCCAAGACCAATGAGTGACAATAAAGAAAAAATATCGCTGGAGTATATCCTCAAGACATCGCCGGCAATACTGTTTTCGCGCCTCAGTACGGCAAGCGGTCTCTCCGAGTGGTTTGCCGACGACGTGAACATCAAGGATAACTTTTTTACCTTCAGATGGGATAAAACAGAAGAACAAGCAGAGCTGCTCATTAAAAAAGAGAATAAAACAGTCAGATTCAGATGGTTGAATGGAGACGACGGCACCGACCCGGAGCAGGATTATTTTGAATTTCAGATTTCGACCATCGAACTTACAGGCGAAACGGTGCTCACCGTAACCGACTTTGCCACCTCCGACGAAAAAAACGATACGGTTGAACTGTGGAACGAACAGATAGATATATTGAAAACCAATCTTGGTTCGGCATAAAAACACTCTTTGAAGGGTGTTTTTATGTTTCAGCACAAAACAGCCCAGCAAACAGACTGCATAAACAAAAACTTTCTGTTATTTTTGCAAAATATTGCCAGTAACAGAACCGGCAGTGTGCCTACTAATGCTACGGCATGCTACTTATCTGCGAAGCAACTGATTAACAACAGATTGTACAATGAAGAAACTTCACATATTTATTCTGAAAAGTTACCTTGGCCCGTTAATTCTCACTTTCCTGATATCGATGTTCATCCTTGTAATGCAGTTTTTGTGGCGCTACATCGACGATCTGGTAGGAAAAGGACTGGAATTCAGCGTATTGGCCGAGCTGCTGTTCTATGCCTCGGTGCAGGTTGTACCTATGGCATTGCCGCTTGCCATACTACTTGCATCGCTGATGACATTTGGCAATCTGGGTGAAAACTACGAATTAACAGCCATCAAGGCAGCCGGCATATCGCTTCCGCGCATCATGGCTCCGCTTATATTCCTTACCGTATCGATATCGATTGGGGCATTCTGGTTTTCGAATAATATAATGCCTGTGGCCAACCTAAAGCTATTCTCGCTGCTATACAGCGTAAAACAGGCACGCCCCGAACTCGACATCAAGGAGAAGATATTCTACGACGGAGTGGACGATTTCAGAATAAAAATTGACGATAAGAATCAGAAAACGGGCATGATGCACCATCTGATGATTTACGACCACCGCGACAAGATTAACCGCAACACCAATGTGACGATTGCCGACTCGGGCAAAATGCAGGTGTCGGACGAGAAAAGCTATATAATGCTCACACTCTTTAACGGAATCACATACGACGAAAAGGTGAACATCGACAAAAAACGAACCTCCGATCGCGATAAGCAGCTCTACCGCCGAGATAAATACGACGAGCAGACGGTGCTTATCGAGCTGGAAGGCATGAATTTTTCGAAAACCGACGAAAGTCTGTTCAAGTCGCTGGACAGGATGAAAAATCTAGAACAGCTGCGTAAAGACGAAGATTCGCTGAAGACCGAAAAAGGCCGTTATGTAGAAGAACTATCGCGCCAGGCGGAGAATTTCCATTTCCAGAAAGGACGCTACACACTTAGGTCGCGCGCCTCGGAGCTTACCCAGGTTATCGATTCGTCGAAAACACTAAGCATCGACTCGCTGTTCAACTCCCTTACGCCCGAACAGAAAAAGACAGCCTACGAGACGGCAATACGAGCGGTACAAGACCATAAATACAACATCGACGAAAAGATGAGCTACATAGATCGCGAGCAGAAAAAGATTTACCGCCACGAGATGGAGATCCACCGCAAATTCACCCTTTCGTTTGCCTGTCTCATATTCTTTTTCATTGGTGCGCCGCTGGGTGCCATCATCCGCAAAGGAGGTCTGGGAATGCCGGTGGTGATATCGGTTCTGTTTTTCATATTCTACTATATTGTAGATACCATGGGCGCTAAATTCGCCCGCGAGGGAGTATGGCATGTTTACCAGGGCATGTGGCTCTCGTCGGCAGTACTTGCACCAATAGGCATTTTCCTCACCTACAAATCGTCAACCGATTCGGCTCTGCTCAACTCCGAGGCATACACCATATTCTTTGAGAAGATGCAGAAAAAGATTAAACAGCGGTTTGCAGGCAAGAATAAATTGGGTAATTGACCGATATTTCACTAATATTGCTACCATAAAAATTGAGAATAAAAAACAGTAAGATGTCAAACGATATAGAAATCATGCTAAACACCATTGAGGAGGCCATCGAAGCAGTTAAAAAAGGCGAACTTATAATTGTTGTTGACGATGAAGACCGCGAAAATGAAGGCGACTTCATCTGTGCCGCCGAACTGATAACCCCCGAGAAGGTCAACTTTATGGTCACCCACGGACGTGGTCTGGTATGTGCACCCATCACCCACGCACGTGCCGAAGAGCTGGAACTTGGGCCGATGGTAGGCAACAACACCTCGGTACATGCCACTCCGTTCACCGTATCGGTAGATTTGCTCGGTTATGGCTGCACCACAGGTATTTCGGCTTCCGACAGGGCAAAAACCATATTGGCACTCTGCAACAAAGATACAAAACCCGACGAACTGGGACGCCCTGGGCACATATTCCCACTCAGGGCACGCGACAAGGGTGTGCTTAAAAGATCGGGGCATACCGAGGCTGCGGTGGATATGGCACGACTTGCAGGGCTTTATCCGGCAGGCGTTCTTATTGAGATAATGAACGAAGACGGGTCGATGGCCAGACTGCCCCAACTAATGGTTATTGCACGCAAATTCAACCTTAAGATAATCACCATCAAGGACTTGATAGCCTACAGGCTGAAACATGAAAGCCTGATAATAAAGGGTGTGGAGGTGTCACTTCCTACATCGGTGGGCAATTTCAGGTTTATACCGTTCAAGCAAAAATCTAACGGTCTGGAACACATGGCGTTGATAAAAGGCACGTGGGACGAAGACGAGCCTATACTGGTGAGGGTTCACTCATCATGCGCCACCGGCGATATTTTTGGTTCGCTCCGTTGCGAATGTGGCGAGCAGCTGCACAAAGCCATGGAAGCAATAGAAAAAGAGGGCAAAGGAGTAATTGTTTACATGAACCAGGAGGGACGCGGCATTGGCCTAATGAATAAAATTGCTGCCTACAAGCTTCAGGAAGAGGGACTCGACACAGTGGATGCCAACGTGGAGCTTGGTTTCGATGCCGACGAGCGCGACTATGGCGTTGGAGCACAAATACTTCGCGAGCTGGGAGTTAAAAAGATGCGCCTGATGACAAACAACCCAATCAAGCGGATTGGACTGGAAGGATACGGATTGGAGATAACCGAAAACGTACCAATAGAGGTAGCACCCAACCCTCACAACGAATTTTATATGCACACCAAAAAGGAGAAAATGGGTCACAACCTCAAGTTCTTCAAATACAACAAGTAAGTAAACGATACTAATTATTTTACGCTGATTTTGCAGATTGACGCTATAATGGTTCAATTTGTGAAATCAGCGTTTTTATTCTAAAGGCAATGTTCCTAATATTTCTTCGTTTATAAAGTTGCTATATTTTTTCTTTCTTTTTTTCTTCAAACATTTTTACAAAATTAAATGAAGGTAAAATGATAGGATCATAACCTGCATTTAAAGTTAAATTAGAAATAAAAGCTCTTACATATGGAAACGCAATTGCTGGTGCATTCACATTAATGAAAGCAGAGTTTTCGAATTCTTTATCTATTTCTTGATTTATTTCAAAATGGTTATGAGCCTCTATTCTTATAAAAACTTTTTTTTCTTTGTTTTCTAAAATGATTTGAAAAATAATTACAAAATGATTTTTGTCTTCTTCTGAAAAACCATTTGAAATTCTTAGTTGTGTTTCAAGTTCATTCGCAACAGATTTGTCGTAAGAATCAATTTTTAATTCTACCTCCTTTGTCTGTAAACCTAAATATTGTATTCGAATATTTTTTTCCATTATGCAGCAACATAAAACTCAGCCGATTCTTTAATTGAGAAAGAAGAGTCTAAATTATTAAAACTTGTTGTTGAAAATTTGCCTACTTTAATGATAACTTTTTCGCCTTTAATAAAATTTTCATTTATCATTCTTTCTTCGTCGAATTTCAACCAAGATTCTATCTCTGCTTCACCAATTTTTGACAAAGCATCGTTGAATTCTTTTTTTAACTTCTTGTAGTCTAACATAATCCTCTGTCATTAAGATTGTTCATCCAAATATAATGCAAAGTTATGAATATTTTCCAACTTAAAGCTAACTACTTGAATTCTTTTTTTATAATATAGTTCTGGTATCTGGCTATATATTCTTTCCCTCTTTCTTGAAGGGTTATTAGGTTTATCATCATAAATTATACCACAAACATTTAAAACCGACCATATATTATCTGCTAAAAATCTATTTACTGTCTCCAGAGTTATATCTTTTCTTTGTTGTGTCAATTTTTCAAACGAGTCTTCGATTGCTTCTTTGAAAAAATTATAACCCTCCTCATTAAATACTGTATCAACAAAATTAGTAGTGTCTATATCTGCTTTATAAATTGAATAAAAACCAGGAGCCTTACGGTAGTTCTTCTTAAAATCTTCCCCCCAATAATGTGCATATTCAAGATCTAACCAAAAATAATATCCAATTCCTAACCACGCATTTTTAGCATTACATATTATCGGATTTACTAAAGGTTCTTCGTCTGACCTAAATTCTTGTGTATGATAACCCACTTTAGTAATTTTCATAATGAATAACTTATATCAACAAAAAAAAACATGGTATTGTTTCTTTTACAATTGCCAGCAATGTCTAATTAGCTTGCCGAAGTGGAGGATTTTTAGCACTAAACCTCAAGCGAAGCACGAATGTTCGAATTTACGAAAAAGTTTTATACGAAACATTTATTCCCTCTTTTCCTAACCCTTCACCGAACTAATCCTACGGTAGCCTTTTGTATCTTATGCCTAACTTTTTTGATAATTATTCGCCTTTAATGACGCAAAGGAAATGACAATGCCGTAAAACCACAGAGGCGTTTCGCCGGTTGGGTTCAGTAGCAACTTTATCTCTTGTCCGTTGGGCAAAACGATGGGACACCTGCCGTAGAACCGGAGTAAAAGTTCCGGATTGAAAATTATTACTATATTTGAACGTTAACATTATGCGGCAGTCTTAAGGATGCCCAAAACAATAAAACGAATAGCCAAAATATGATTCCAGACTACCAATCGCTAATGCTTCCTCTAATGAAACTTGTTGCAGACGGACAAGAGCATAAATATCGCGACCTTATTGAAAAATTAGCCATAGAGTTTAAAGTTACAGACGAGGAGCGCAAAGAGCTTTTGGCAAGTGGTAATCAAGCAATTTTCGACAATAGGGTTGGATGGGCAAAAACCTACTTAAAAAAAGCAGGACTGCTCGACTCGCCCAAACGTGCTACATTCGTAATCACCGACCTTGGACGACAAACATTAAACAAAAAGCCCGACCGCATTGACGCTAAGTATTTGAGACAATTTCCCACTTTTTTAGAGTTTCAAAATTCTTCACGCAACGACAATGAGACAGAAGAAGAAAGTACTACAATAGAGCCAAATCAGCAAACACCTGAGGAAACCCTTGATAAGGCTTATCAAAGAATTAGAAAATCCTTAGCATCTGAATTACTCAATAGAGTTGTTGAGCTCTCACCTGCATTTTTCGAGCGACTTGTTGTTGAACTTTTGGTGAAGATGGGTTACGGAGGCTCACTAAAAGACGCAGGTAAGGCAATGGGGAAAAGCGGCGATGAAGGAATTGATGGAACAATAAAAGAGGACAAACTCGGACTCGACATAATTTATATTCAAGCCAAACGATGGAGACCAGGAAACGTAATTGGAAGACCTGAACTCCAAAAATTCGTTGGTGCATTAGCCGGACAAGGTGCAAAAAAAGGAATATTCATTACGACATCCAGTTTTACAAAAGAAGCTATTGAATATACCCCAAGAAATGAGACCAAAATAGTTTTAATTGACGGAGAACAACTGGCTCAACTGATGATTGACTACAATCTTGGTTGCACACCGCAGCAGACATACGAACTCAAAAAAATTGACAGCGATTATTTTGGTGAAGAATAAGTAATTTTTGCATTTTGTCTCCTGCTATCAATAAACCACTCAATAGCTGCCCACCATACCCGATGGCAGCTATTGTGCCGGTATTGCAACTCCGCTACAAAAAAAATCCACTACAGATTGAACCAAACACTATTCCCGATGTTATAATACCAGAAAGAGGGAGTGGGTTCGGTTCATTTTCTGCGGTCACATAAAATAAAAGGAATCCATCTCCCTCCTCTTTTCAAAATTACAATCATGAAATTGCTTTAGACAAGCAATTGCTAATTTACAAAAATATTTTTCAAAAAACATTCGATTACTGTAGTTTGTTATATAGTCAAAAATAATTGTCTATTCAAAAACAAGCCAACGCTATGTCAAAACTACAGACTACCTACATGGGATTAAGGCTCAAGAGTCCGGTAATTGCGGCCAGTTGCAGCCTCACCAACAACATCAACGACCTCATTGAGCTTGAGCAGAATGGCGCAGGTGCCATTGTACTGAAATCGCTTTTTGAGGAGGAGATTGTGATGGAACTGGAGCACGAGCAGAATAAGATGCACTCCGAGAGCTACCTTTACCCCGAAACAATCGATTTTTACGAAAACTACGATGTTGAAGACACCCTTACCAACTACATCAAATTGGTGAGCGATGCCAAGAAGCACCTATCTATTCCGGTGATTGCCAGCATCAACTGCGTGACGCCCTACAACTGGTTCTATTTTGCACAGACGCTGCAAGATGCAGGAGCCGATGCCCTGGAACTCAACGTGTTCGTACTGCCATCGGACGTAACAAAAGACAACAACGACTACGAGACCATATATTTGAAGATTGCCGAAACGCTCAAAAAAGAGATTTCCATTCCGTGGTCGCTAAAGATTGCGCCATATTTCTCGGCTATGTCATCTGCCATCAAAAAACTGTCGGAAACGGGAGCATCTGCACTTACGCTCTTCAACCGTTTCCACCCCGTCGATTTCGATATCGACCGTCTTGAACCACTGTCGTCGCAGGTTTTCAGTAATCCGTCAGACTACCTCACCACACTGCGCTGGATTGGGCTAACGTCGGCACACGTGTCGTGCGATTTGTCGGCCTCAACAGGCATTCACGACAGCCGTACAGCTATCAAGATGTTGCTTGCAGGTGCAAAAACCGTTCAGGTGGCGTCGGCAATGTATAAAAACGGCATGAAGCATATTGCCGAAATCAACAAAGGCATCGAGACCTGGATGGAGCAGAAGAAGTTTGAAAGCATCGACCAGTTCAGGGGGCTGCTTGCCTACGCGCCTCACTCCGACCCTGCCGGATACCTGCGCGTTCAGTTTATGAAAAACTTCAGCGGAAAATAATCGAGTACACACAATTTACCAACCTTAGGGTCTCAAACGGCTCTAAGGTTGTTGCATTTTTATAACTTTGTGCCCACAACACATCACAAACAATAGCAGATGGACAACTACGATGACGACTTCTACTCGCCTCCCAGGTTGAAGGAGAATGAGGATTACTATATGGACCCTAAGGGATATAGGGTAATTACAGCCTCTTACCTTGCACGTCGCGGATACTGCTGCGGAAACGGCTGCCGTCACTGCCCCTATTTTCCAAAACATACCAAAGGAAACACTGTTTTAAAAGAAGATTGATACGATGCGCGATTTGAGAATAGTTTTTATGGGAACTCCAGACTTTGCGGTTGAGAGCCTCAAGGCACTGGTTGAAAACCACTTCAATATTGTGGGAGTAATTACCGTACCCGACAAGCCATCGGGACGCGGCCAACAACTTACACAGTCGCCGGTGAAACAATATGCCGAAAGCCAAGGACTAAAGGTACTGCAGCCGCCCAAACTGAAGGATCCCTTATTTGTTGAAGAATTAAGATCTCTGAAAGCTGATTTACAGGTTATTGTAGCCTTCAGAATGTTGCCGGAGATTGTGTGGAATATGCCTCCATTGGGATCTATCAACCTGCATGGCTCGCTGCTGCCACAATACAGAGGTGCGGCACCAATCAACTGGGCAGTGATAAACGGAGAAAAGGAAACAGGGGCTCCCCTACACGTAATGACGGAGTTGGCCAACAGGGGAGACATAATAGCGCAAAAGTCTGTCCCGATAAATTTTGAGGACACCGCTCACGATGTTTTTCTCAAGGTTACAGAAGCATCACGGGAAATAT
>JBDHYT010000069.1:0-9657 GCA_039811485.1 Marinilabiliaceae bacterium
ATAATTCCACTATCACTAATACCTCTGTTTCAAATTTTTGGAGTCATCGACTCGATATATATGACAACCCGAAGGGAGCGTTTTTGGCCTATCCTCGCCACGGCAGTATCGTTTTTTGCCGGCTATTGGATTTTGAGCAAGATACCCTTTATGCCACGATTCATACATTCGTTTGTATTTTTCACCCTTTTGTCGGTAATCATAGCTCTGTCGGTAACTCTATTCTGGAAGATAAGCATCCACATGGTGGGGATGGGCGGTATAAGCGCATTGGTTACCGTATTGGCAATCAGATTCAACCCACAACTGGCATCACTTGTAGCCACTGCCTTTTTGATTGCCGGGATCGTTGGGTGGGCACGACTCTACACCCAGTCGCATCGCCCATCGGAGGTATATGCCGGTTTTATCACCGGTTTTTCGATAGTTTCGTTAAGTATAATGTTTTGATATCAAAAAAACATAGAAACCATGAAGAGATATGCGGTGATAGTAGCAGGAGGCAGTGGTACAAGAATGGAGTCGGATTTGCCAAAACAGTTTATTCAAATTGACGGACGCCCAATACTGATGCACACTATCCTAAAGTTTGTCCATTTCGACCCAAACATATCGATAGTCGTTGTTCTGCCGTATAACCAGATTAAACAGTGGGAGTCGCTTTGCGAGCAACACAATTTCAATATTGCCCACCAGGTGACACCAGGAGGCTCGACACGGTTTCAAAGTGTAAGGAATGGCCTTGAGCTAATCAAAGACGACAACTCGATAGTGGCTATCCACGATGGTGTGCGTCCGTTTGTATCCTCTCGCACCATTAGCAACACCTTTAAGATGGCTGCCGAAAACGGTAATGCCATCCCGGTTATTGAGGCCTTTGAGTCGGTACGCATTACCGATGAGGAGGGGAACAGAGCTGTTGACCGGCGCAATGTAAAATTGGTGCAGACTCCGCAAGTATTCAAATCAGCACTTATAAAACAGGCTTACCTCCTACCCTATCAGGATTTTTTCACCGACGATGCCTCGGTAGCCGAAGCAGCAGGCAACGATATATTTATCACCGAAGGAAATAGGGAAAACATAAAAATAACCACCCCTTTCGACCTTAAAGTAGCTCAACTGCTGATAGAAGAAAAACTTTAAACACAAGATTCAAAAATACCGATTTTAATCATTGCAAGTCTGTGGGGCAACACTAATTTTGTCCTAACAAAGAGAGACTTAATATGGATTTCAACAAAATACTCCAAAAGATACAGCGGGATGTAAACCATCTTTACGGAACCGGTGCTGTGGCAAGTTATATTCCGGCACTGGCCACAGTAAACCCGCGCAAATTCGGCATGTCGGTCACCACAGTTGATGGCCGTAGCTACTCAATAGGCGACAGCACCGAAAGTTTCTCGATACAGAGTATATCTAAAGTATTCACCCTGGTACTTTATATGCGTAAGAACGGACTTGAGCTGGGCAACCGTGTAGGCTTAGAGCCATCGGGCAACCCGTTTAACTCTCTGGTACAGCTTGAGCACGAAAAAGGAATACCACGAAATCCATTCATCAACGCAGGAGCCATAGTTATTACCGACGGGTTACTATCGCTCTATCCCGATACAAAAGAAGAGATACTCCACTTCATTAAGAAGTTATCCAACAACCAGTCAGTAGATTACGATTACACCATTGCAGAAAGCGAGAGAGAAACAGGATTCAGGAATGCGGCACTTGCCAATTTCATGAAGAGTTACAACAACATCCACAACGATGTGGAAAAGGTACTCGATACCTATTACCATCAGTGCTCCATCAAAATGAGCTGCGAGGATTTGTCGCGCACCTTCCTCTTTCTGGCAAATAACGGACTGACAATCGACGGAGAGAGAATACTGACGCTACGCGAAACAAAACGGGTAAATGCACTTATGCAGACCTGTGGCACCTACGATGCAGTGGGCGATTTTGCCTTTAGGGTAGGCATACCCGCCAAGAGTGGCGTGGGTGGCGGAATAATAGGCATAATACCAAAACAGCTGGCTGTGTCGGTATGGTCGCCCGAGCTGAATGCCCAAGGCAACTCGGTGCTTGGCAGCAAGGCTCTGGAACTATTTACAACCTACACAGGAATATCAATATTCTAACAAAAAAGATGGTGAAATATTCCGAACAAATTATTAGCCCACACCAATAAAAGAATGATAATCAACGGCATATAAAACTTCGGCATGCGCAGTTTTGATTCGGCGACAAGGAAAAACCGATAAAAAGTATCAGTCTTAAACAGGATGTCGCCCAAAATCCAGGGAATGACAGTAACAGCCATAAGCAACAGCAAATAGCTCAACGGATTACCCAATGCAGCCATGGCATAGTTGCCCTTCAGCAGTTCAACGATACCCGTGGTTGTGCCACATGACGGACAAGGGAGCGATGTAACGCTCTTAAAGGGGCATGACAAGGGTATGGAAACCTGAAAGTAATTCAATACTATCCAGGCACTGCCCAGCAGGGCTACAATGCCCGAGATAGCATATAATTGATTCCGTCTCAAGAGTTTAAAAGGACATTAATATTTGTGATGTATTTTCGTAGTTCTTCTCTTTAGTATCGTCCATTATCAGAAAGAGATCTATCAGATACCAAATGCCCAGTCCGCCACAAGTCAGCAGCTTGCCAATACCCAAACCTACATCACCCAGAAGGAAACGGTCGATACCCAGATGACCGAAGAAGATTGATATAATCAAACTTACCACAGGGTCTTTATGCTGAATTGTCTGAACCAGAGCCCACTGTGAGTCGTCAATCCTTTCGAGCTGTGGCCTAAGTGCCATCAGATGTGTGGTTTTGAAATACTTGCTATTGCCAATAGTAAAGAGGTCAATTTTTTGCGAGTCCATAGTCTTTATATTAATTTATCTGTTAGACTCTAAATGTAACAGTTTGGTTACACTATTGCCCCAAAAACAGTCAAAAACTTTAATCCTCATCCATCAGCCCCATCTTTTTCATCAGGTAAGTAGCATTGTGACTGGAGGTTATACCATCGCGCAATTTATAGTCGAAAATTAATCCGCCATCCTTTTGTGTCACTTCAAAACAGTGGTTATCTATCTCTCCTCCACTGGTGTTAGCAAGTTCTCCCAATTCGAGGTCGTGGGTTGCTATTATGCCCGTACCGCCACACGCCAACAGTTTGCGTGTCAGAGCCTTACTCCCTTTTGCCTTATCGACCGAATTGGTACCTTTAAGTATCTCATCGAGAATAAACAGATGAGAGCCATTGCTATCAATCTGGTTCACAATAAATTGCAGTCTCTTAAGCTCTGCAAAGAAATAGGACTCTTCGCGAATCAGTGAATCGGATGTACGCATATTGGTAATCAAAGGTAACGGCTTGAGAATGAACTGATCGGCACAAACCACACATCCTATTGTGGCCAGGAGGTAGTTAATACCAACGGTGCGGAGAAAGGTACTTTTACCGGCCATATTGGCACCGGTAAGTATAACAATCTTGGGTTGTGATGCCAGTTCAAAATTGTTGCAGATGCGCTTTGAAGAACTTATCATCGGATGTCCCACATTCTTACAACTTAGTGTAATATTGCCGGAAAGTTGTGGCATACAGAAGGATGGATTGGCAAAAATATATCCGGCCAACGAGTTGAAAGCCTCTATTTTATGAACAGCATCAAACCACGCGAGCACATCACTTCCATAATTTTTTATCCAGCCTTTCACTCTAAGGCTTTGTCGTAAATCCCACATTAAGAATCCGTTAAGCAGAACTGCCAAAAGAAAATTGAGCCTCATGTCGAACGACTTTACAATTGATGCAAGTCGTTGAACGGCAGTAGCTGCATTAAACCTGCCACTTCTTGAAAGTAACGCATTAATCTCTTTCAACTCTGCCGACTTGAAAGATTGACCGGAAATGTGTTTGAAAAGCTGCGAATAGGAGTTTAGAATATCGGCAAGTTTACTCACCTTTACGTGAGTATTGTTAACATCTTTGAAGAAAATACCGCTAAAAATCAATCCGCCAAAAAAGATATATATAAGTACCGATGATGCCACTACTCCAGCCAATACAGCCACCAAACCTGTAATTGAGAGGATGGGAAAAACAATTGTGAGAATTTTTGCCAGCCTGCTTTCAGGGGCATTGAGAGATGTAACAAGCCCATTCAACTTATCGGTAATAGGCGAGTCGTTTGCAACAATTTGTGATATTGCATAATATTTCTCCCTAAAATCATGCATATCACTAAGTTCACCCAATGTCTGCTGTCTCTCCTCAATCTCAGCAGAAGTGAGCAACTGTTTGTTAAAAAGCGATGCCAGTTTCTTTTTGCCATCGGGGCTCGATGTGCGGTTAACCAGTTGAAAGATAGAACCCGGCCCAAAAATATCGATATCGAAATTATAATTATGGGCAGGATCGGAAAATTCGCCCCCATCCTCGGGAAACGAAAAATAATTACCATCCAGAGCCTCTATTTCCAAATGGTTGAAGCGTGATAGTGCCTTATAGTAGTTATGCCTCTTTTCGACAACAAGCCAAACCGACACCAGAACAAGGAACATGGTGAAAATAAAGAGTATAAGCAACCAAAACGGCGTAGAAAAAAAGGGGAAAGCCATTGGTGGCACAACAAATGTTGCGACAAAGGCAATGACACGACCCCAGCTTAGCAACCGGCTATATTTCCGATATCTGTCAGAAAGGTTTAGATATCTGTTTTTTCGCTCTTCAAACCATTCACTGCGGTTTATTCCGTCCGGTTTGACTGTTCCAGCTCCCTCCATAACAAGTCTTTAAGATTTGTAATCCCTTCGCCCGACTGCGACGAGAAGAACACATAAGGAATCTGAGGAAGGTTTTTCTCCATCTCCTGCTTGAGGACGTTATCGATGATATCGGTTTTGGATATTGCCAACACACGGCGTTTGTCGAGCAGTTCGGGATTATACTCCTTAAGTTCATTGAGGAGAATATGGTATTGTTCGGTTATATCATCGGCATCGCATGGAACCACAAAGAGCAGGATGGAGTTTCGCTCAATATGTCGTAAAAACCTCAAGCCCAACCCCTTACCTTCGCTGGCACCTTCAATTATTCCAGGTATGTCGGCCATGCAGAACGACTGGTTGTCGCGATACGACACAATTCCCAAATTGGGCACAAGGGTAGTGAACGGATAATCGGCAATCTCGGGTTTGGCTGCCGACACAACGCTAAGCAGAGTTGACTTTCCGGCATTGGGAAATCCTACAAGGCCAACATCGGCAAGTACTTTTAGTTCAAGCACCACCGCCATTTCTATTCCCTCTTCGCCAGGCTGTGCAAAGCGGGGTGTCTGGTGTGTGGATGTGCGAAAATGCCAGTTACCTAAACCTCCACGGCCACCTTTGGCCATAATAATCTCTTCGCCATCGTTGGTTATTTCAAACAGCACCTCACCTGTTTCGGCATCCTTGGCAACAGTGCCCAGCGGCACCTCAATATAGCTGTCGGCACCATCTTTTCCGAAGGCACGCTGTTTGCCGCCCGACTCACCATTCTCGGCAAAAATATGACGGGCAAACTTCAAGTGGATAAGAGTCCAGTAGTTGCGGTTGCCTCTAACAATCACGTGTCCGCCACGTCCACCGTCGCCACCGTCGGGACCGCCCTTATCGACGAATTTTTCGCGACGAAGATGTCGTGAGCCGGCACCACCTTTGCCGGAGCGACAAAATATCTTAACGTAATCTATAAAGTTTGAACCTGCCATACCGGTTGTTTTTGTGTGGAATATATGATGTGTATATTGACAAAAAGTGCCACCAATGACCTAAAAAGCATCACTTGTGGCACCCTGATAATTATTTTACATTGTCTATTGCAGCGCAGATATTGTTGAAAATATCGTCAATAGAACCGATGCCCTTAATAGAGACAAATTTCTTCTCTTTTTTGTAAAACTCGATGACAGGCTTCGTCTGCTCCTCGTAAACGTTGATTCGTTTTTCGATGGTCTCCAGATTATCGTCGCTACGTCCCGAGGTGGCACCTCTCAAAAGCAGACGGTCGATAAGCTCCTGGCGGGTTACCTCCAGATTCACCATTACGCTTACATCGGTCTTGTGCGATGCAAGCATCTTCTTAAGTGCAGCAGCCTGTTCAACAGTTCGCGGAAACCCATCGAATATCACACCCGGCACATTTCCAAGCTTATCAAGACGATTGTCGAGCATGTCGATAATTACCTCATCGGGAACAAGCTCGCCCTTGTCGATATAGCTCTTTGCAAGAAAACCGAGTTGTGTATTCTCAGTAATCTCTTTTCTCAGAATGTCGCCTGTAGAGATGTGAGCCAGCCCATACTTCTTAATTATATTCTCACTCTGGGTTCCCTTTCCCGATCCCGGAGGGCCAAAAATAACTACGTTAAGCATCTTAATTCAAATAAGTTTTATATAATCCAGATAATTAATTACTTACAAAGGGTATAGATATCTTTGAGATTTCGTCCCTGACCATTATAATCGAGTCCGTAGCCAATAATAAATTCATTGGGAATCTCTATGCCTATATAATCAAGTTTGATATCCTTGTTATATGCCTCGGGCTTATACAGCAGGGTTGCAATACGGACATCGGCGGGGTTATGCTTTTTGATATCGTCGAAAAGCATAACCATGGTATTACCTGTATCCACAATATCCTCAATCAACACTATCGTACGTCCCTGAACCTCTTCGTTGAAACCGATAAGCTGCTTCAGGTGGCCTGTTGATGAAGTGCCTGTATATGAGGCAACCTTCACAAAGGAGATTTCGCATGGTATGGTGATTCTTTTCATCAAATCGGCAGCAAACATAAATGCTCCATTCAAGACACACACAAACAGAGGATTCGTACCGTCAAGCTCTTTATTTATCTTTTGGGCAACATCATCTATTGCCTTCAGGATTCTATCTTCGGGTATTGATATTTCAAACTCTTTGTCTATAACCTTTACTCTGGCCATGAAAACGGATATTTTTAATTAAGTGAGGGAGTTTCTGATTTTCTTAATCTTATCCCTGCGAATAATTTTGCAAAAATATAAAAAAATCGAATGCGGGGTATATTTTTACCTCTTAACTTGTTAGCTTTGTACGATTTTCATTGTATAAACCTAAAAACACCATAGTTATGCAGCCAAAAGTTAGCATTATCATGGGTAGCACTTCCGATTTGAAGGTGATGGAAGCCGCCGCCAAGATTCTTGATGAGTTTGAAATCCCGTTTGAAGTTAACGCCCTTTCGGCACACCGCACTCCCGATCAGGTGATGTCGTTTGCCGCTGGTGCCTACGACCGCGGCATTCGTGTGGTTATTGCAGGTGCAGGCGGTGCAGCACATCTTCCTGGCGTTGTAGCGGCACTAACACCCATTCCTGTGATTGGTGTACCAATCAAAGCCTCTATCTCACTTGACGGATGGGACTCAATACTTTCAATTGTACAGATGCCTCCGGGTATTCCTGTGGCCACAGTAGGAATTGACGGTGCACAGAATGCAGGAATACTTGCTGTTCAGATACTTGCAGCAGGCGACCCTCATCTGATGGAGAAGATGAAGAGATTTAAAGCATCACTTGCAACAAAAATAAGCAAGGCAAACGAAGAGCTTGCTGCTGTGAAGTTTAAATTCAAAACAAACTGATAAAACAATCCCGCGAAAGAACCGAAAATCTTCCGCGGGATTTTTTCTCTATTTCGATGCTGCCATCGCCTCTACCTCGTCGGTAGTGATTGGGATACGCTCACCCAATATACGGCAACCATCTTTTGTAACCAGGATATCATCCTCAAGACGTACTCCACCAAAGGTCTTGTACCCATCAAGCTTATCGTAATTAATAAATTCGGTAAATTTCTTTTCGGCTCTCCACTTATCTATAAGCGCAGGAATAAAGTAGATACCAGGCTCGTTGGTAACAGCAAATCCTTCGCGCAGACGACGTCCCATACGCAACGACTTAAGGCCAAACTGAGTGCTTCGTTCAATCTCGTGATCGTAGCCCACCAGGGTATCATTATAATCCTCCATATCATGCACATCCAGCCCTATCATGTGTCCCAGTCCATGAGGCATAAACAGCGCATGCGCACCACTCTTAACAGCCTCTTCCACATCACCTTTCATGATGCCTAACTCCTTAAGCCCCGATGCTATTGTGCGCGATGCCAACAGATGCACATCACGATAAAAAACTCCCGGCTTAGTGGCTTCACGGGCATTATTATTGGCTGCCAGCACTATATCGTAAATCTCTTTCTGCTGACGGCTAAATTTCCCTCCAACAGGCGTGGTGCGTGTGTGGTCGGTGGCATAGTGCATCTGCGACTCACTTCCTGCATCAACAAGCAGCAGCTGACCCGCCTTGAGTATATTGCCATGATAATGATTATGAAGGGTTTCGCCACGCACACTGCATATCACGGGGAACGAAACAGCACCTCCGCCCGACATTGATATACCTTCAATCACGCCAGTAATATACTGCTCCGACACACCCTCTTTGGCAAGTTTCATTGCAGTAGTGTGCATCTGGTAAGCAACGGCCATGTGACGCTCCATCTCTTCAATCTCGCAAGCCTCTTTAACAGAGCGTAATGCTATACAGGAATCAATAAGCTGACGCGAAGCATAATCGGCTACCCTGCCATGATGTAAACCAAGCAAATCGGCAAGCAGCATAATATTCTCACCTCTGTAAGGAGGCGTAAAATGCACCTTTTGACCTTGGGTAACAGCTTTTTTCACCACAGAGACAAGCTCCGACACCGGGCGGGTATCACTCACGCCTATCAAAGCACCTCTTTCGCTCACTTTTGGTTGTGGCCCCATCCAGATAATGCCGTCCATGGTAACATCATCACCAAAAAGTATCTCGCGGTCGTTATCAACATCAATAACACCTGCAAAACCCTGACAGTCGATGCCAAAGAAGTAAAGAAATGTGCTGTCCTGACGATAGTGGTATGTATTGTCGGGATAGTTGAATGGCGAATCGTTATTTCCCAGAATAAGTATCAACCCATTACCAACCAACTCCTTAAGCCGGCGACGACGGTTAGTGTATATCTCTTTATCGAACATCATAAATTGTTTAAAATTGGAATTATAAAGTAAGGAATTTTTATGGTATCAGAAAATGATTTTCACCAACAAAAAAGCCTCCGTCTCCGGAGGCTCTCTTTTTCGATTAATATTGATATTCGTCCCAGCTCTTTATCGATATCTGACTCTCGTCCATCTTGCAGAACGAGTAGATAAACGCACTTGCAAGGCGTGCATTGGTAATGAGGGGAACATTAAAGTCGATTGAGTCGCGACGGATCTGATAACCGTTATTAAGCTCCTTCTTAGTGAGATTCTTTGGGATATTCACCACAAGGTCGATCTTCTTCTCACGGATATACTCCATCGTGTTAGGGCTCTGGTTCTCATCGGGCCAGTAGAGCAGTGTAGTCTCCACTCCGTTTTCGGCAAAGAACTTGTGGGTACCACCGGTAGCATAAAGGTTATAACCGCGCTCCTTAAGCATTCGGGCACTATTGAGAAGCTCTATTTTGAAGCGGAGCGGGCTGGATAATAAGAGAAAATTCTTTTGCGAA
>JBDHYT010000070.1:0-9555 GCA_039811485.1 Marinilabiliaceae bacterium
AGGTCGGTGGCCACGCACTGAAACGGGATTGAAAAATCGTGAAAATTCTTGATATTGTACACCGGGAAGAAAATCTCGGCAAACTTAAGCCAAATCTCCTGCGGTTCAATAAGTCCGGTGAAAGGTTTTGGCCTGAAATCTTCAAAATAAACCTCCAGGGCATAATTTTCGTAATCATCTTTCGATTCGATGCTCACATTTTTATACAGAGGTTTTCCGGTAAGCAATTCACTCCAGTTCAAACTGCGTGATATCCTTTCAATCTCCACTCCCGAATAGCCGGCAGCATACATTGCTCCAATGATAGCTCCCATGCTAGTTCCGGTAATATAGTCAACCTTAAGGCCAGCTTCATCTATAGCCTTAAGTACACCTATGTGGGCCAGTCCTTTGGCACCGCCACCGCTCAGCACCAGACCAACCTTAGGGCGTTGGGCCTCCATGGCATGGCTGATGGCAAATAGAAAAAGGATGAAAAGCAATTTTTGAGCCGGGCGATACATATTTTTTGAAAATAACAGATTACTAATTATTTAACAATCAATCACCACAGATGGTTGACAAGATGCACCATTATCGGCCAATAATAAGTCTGTCTTCAATCATTCTGTTATTAAACTGCTGGATTACAGCCTTAAGCATCTGCTCCTCCTCCACTGCTCCAAGCTTTTCCTGAAGATTGTTTTTCAGGTAATGGTCTGTCTGATAGTCATATACCCCAACAATTTTTTTGCCGTCGAAATATATAACCTTGCCATTCTGCATAAACTGATACACCTCATTGGAGTAGTTGACCACAAATTCGGATGATTTTTCATCGAACAGATTATTGCCAAATGCCACGAAAGGTGACGAGACGCCCAAATATGAAAAAACGGTAGGCATAATATCTATTTGTTGTGCAAGCCTCTGGTTTACACCTTTCGCAACAGAGCCGTCGGGGGTATAGAATATCAGAGGCACGGCAAAGGCTTCGGCATTATTTTTATACTCCTCGTGTTCGGGCACACTGCTATGGTCGGCTGTTATCACAAACAGGGTATTGTTAAACCAAGGCATCTGTTTTGCCTTGTTAAAGAAGTTGCGAAGAGCATTGTCGGAATATCCTATACACTCCTGTACAGGAAGCGGGCCTTTGGGGAAATGCCCCTCATATTTGGCCGGCACCTTAAACGGATGGTGCGATGAGAGCGAGAAGATTGCAGTAACAAACGGTTGCGGCAACTCATTCATCTGACCTGCGAAATATCCGAAGAAAGGTTCGTCCCATATTCCCCAGATACCGTCGAAGTCGGCATCGTTGTTATACTCATTTTTACCGTAATAGCTTTGGAAACCAGCTATTTTGGCAAATGCATCGAAGCCCATCGAACCGTTGGGAGCGCCATGGAAGAAGGCGGAGCTATACCCCTCATTACCAAGGATATTGGCAAGCGAATTAATTTTATTCGAAGAGTATTCGCTCACCACATAAGGAAGCACTAATGCCGGAATACCCGCCAGCACCGACGGCATTGCGTCAATCGACTTACGGCCATTGGCATAGGCATTGGGGAATATATAGCTCTGACGCGCCAAAGAGTCGAGAAACGGAGTATAACCACGATAATTACCACCCTCGAGATGCGGATTGAAAACGCCAAAAAATTCGCGGCTGAAACTTTCGAGGATAATCACCACCACATTTTTTTTGTTTGGTATCACATTGTTATACTGTCGTTTGACCTCAAACAATGCTTCAGCTTCATCTTCGGAGGCAAAAAAGTGCATTGGGGTAAAGCTCTTCTTCCCAATGGTACGTATTACCGAAAATGGGGAGTTTAGTACAATAGCCATCTCTTCGGGCGACTCCACATAAGCACCTGCATTGCTGAGAGTTATCGGACGGGTGCTATGTTTGTATCCCCCCCTGATGCCTATAACCGAAAATGCCGACACCATCAGCAGCACCACAAGTGAGGCCAGGGCATAGAGCAGAGGATGCGAAATTTTGGTTTTTTTGGGCTGTAACAACGAATAGGCTTTGGAGAGCAGAATCATCATAACCACAAACAGCAGAGCCACATACCAGAAATCGATGATAAACTGAAACCACAGTTTCCCCATATTCTCCTCATTTTTAAGGATATCGATTACATTAAAGGTGCTACGCTTGAGTATAAAGCGATAATATATCAGGTCGATACTGTTGAGCGCAAAGCCTAATCCATTCACAGTCAGATATATACCTTTAAGGAATTTACCATAGCCACTATTGAATTTCCACTGCATCGGCAGTATAAACAGGATGAAGTAAAGGATATTCAAATAAATAAGGGCACTATTGTCGAACATAAGTCCGCCTTTCATAATTCTAATGAAACCAGGCAGATCCACATTTGGAAAAAGCGACGCATTCATCAGATAAAAGAGGATTCGGAACAGAGCATAGAATATAAAAAGGATGGCAAAGCGGTAGGCCAGCACAAGAAACTCGTTTACTTCTATTTTTGGAGTTTTCAGTAGCAGCGAGAAATTACGTTTAGATTTCATTACCCTAAAATTATAAATGAAGCTACAAATTTATCATTTTAGCATGAAGAGACAATTACTAAAAGGCTGAAAATGATTATAAAGTTACTCAAAAGCACAAATTGAGCCTACGAGCTGCTTTGAAGGCTTGATACCACCCATCCTCACTCCTATTCTTGCAATAGATATTGATTTCAGAGATTTTTTTATTATGTTTGTATTTTAAATAAAACAGTAGTTATGCAGGAGTTTTTCCATGCCGGTGATGATGCCAACAAAGAGATATTCGACTCTTTTGAGAAGATGCTACGTGGAGAAAAATCCCTTTATCTCGATGTCCACCAGATAGAGTCGTTATACGATTACTATGTGGAGCTGGAGAATTATGAACTTGCCGACAAGGCATTGTCGTTAGGTCTCCTGATACATCCCAATGCTATAAGTCTGAAAATAAGGCAGGCATCGCACCTGACCGACCAGGGAGAGTTGGATCAGGCACTTAAGATGCTTGATATACTAAAGATAATCGATCCCAACAACAGTGAGATACTGATTAATATAGGCTGGATATATCTCAAGAAAGAGAATGTAGATGTAGCCTTGCGCTATTTTGACGAGGCAGTGAAGGTGGCCGATCGCGAGGATCAGGAGGATTTGCTTGTTGAGATAGGTACTAATCTGAATCACAACAACTATCACCGTGAGGCAATCCGTTACCTTTTCAGGTGTATGCTTATAAATGTGAACAACGAAAATGGAATTTTTGAGATAGCTTACGCCTACGACAGGGTTGACAATGCCGAGCAGAGCATCGAGGCGTACGAACATTTAGTTTCGATAAATCCATTTCTTGAAAACGCCTGGTATAACCTGGCCATAATATACAACAAAACACTACGTTACGATGATGCAATAGCAGCATACGATTATGCACTGACCATCAACCCCGATTATATAGATGCCCATTTCAATAAGGCAAATACATACGTCAATATGGGGCAGTTTGCCAAGGCACTCGATTCGTATTTCGAACATGCATCGTACAAGACCGATCTTACGCTTACTTACCAATATATTGGCGACTGCTGGGAGCAGCTTGGCGAAGGAAGCATGGCAATACGTTTTTTCATGAAGTCGCTGGAACTCGACCCTCAAAATGCAGATGCGATGTATGGTTGCAGTACTGCGCTTATTTCGCTTGGCCGTATCGATGACGGACTGCTTATGATAAAAGAGGCCTTGTCGATCAATCCGCTTAATTCGGATTATTACTTTGCCATGGCACAGGCATATCTGGAGAAGAAGGATTTTAAACAGTGCATCAAGAGCATTGAGATAGGGCTTTCGCTGTCGCCAATGGAAGTGCTGGCATGGATTGAGTTGGTTAAGCTAAAATATAGAACATTGAAGAGGTTTAATGCCGATTCATTTATCAAAAAAGCAATGCGAGAATATGGCCACACCAATGGTGCTCTGCTTTATCTTGATGCCTATATTAGTTTCTTTATCCATAAAGACATTGAAGCTACCAAAAGTAAACTTTTGAAGGCAATAAATATGGCAGCTGACATGATGCCGGAAATAGAATCGGAGATAACCGAATTGCTTAACAATGAGGATATTAAACAGATGTTAGACAGATTAAATCCTTAACTTTTCTGTTTTGGTCAGAATAGCACAAAAAGAAATCAGAACTTGTGTGTTGCAATAATATTTGCTATATTGGTATTAAAGCCGCTAAATGCAATACCATATTCTAAAGAGGTGTCAGATAGAGGTTTATTAACCCGATAACATTAAAGAGCCATGAAGACATACGGATTGATAGGTTATCCCCTCTCCCACTCCTTTTCGCAAAAATATTTCACCCAGAAGTTTGCCGACGAGAAAACCGACGCCCGCTATCTTCTGTTTCCACTGCCATCGATTGACGATTTCCACGGGTTGCTTGAGCATCATCCATATATTGCCGGACTCAACGTAACGATACCTTACAAAGAGAAGATTATTCCATTTTTGGACGCTATGGATGAATCGGCTTCGGAAGTTGGTGCCGTAAATGTGATAAAGATAAGATGGAATGACGGCAAACCACACCTAACGGGTTATAATAGTGATACTTATGGTTTTGCACAATCACTTATTCCACTATTGCAGCCCTCACATCAGCGGGGATTGATATTAGGCACGGGTGGTGCATCAAAGGCTGTGGCTCATGTACTTAACAGGCTAAACATACCATGTACCTTTGTGTCGAGGCAGCCACACAGGCTCAACGACATTCACTATACCGAGGTTGACAAATCGGTGATTCATAGTCACACCATTATCATCAACACATCACCTGTCGGTATGTATCCCTACCCCGACATCTGTCCCGACATTCCGTATGAGTACCTTACGCCCAATCATATTGCTTACGACCTGATATACAATCCAGAGCAAACACTCTTTTTGTCCAATGCCGAAAAGCGTGGAGCAGTGATTAAAAACGGTATCGAGATGCTGTTTTTACAAGCACGCAAAGCCTGGGATATTTGGAATGATGCGACATCAGAAGGTCTTTAGTCTTGAATCGTAAGGCATTGGTGTAAAGCCCATTCCCTGAGGATAGACTATATCGGTAAGGAACAGAGCCTGAGGTGCTGCCGACGAACTAGCTGCACCACGGTCTTTCGTAGCAATAATCCGGTCGAAATCGTCAACAGATATTTTTTTCCGTCCCACGTCAAGCAGTGTTCCCACAATGGCCCGCACCATATTACGCAGGAACCGGTCGGCACGGATAACGTAGCACCACTCATTGTGAGCCAGTTGGATCCATTCAGCATATTCAACTTTGCAGTTATTCGTCTTCACATCGGTATGCAGCTTGCTGAAACTGGTGAAATCGGAATGGTGAAGCAGCCTCGCTGATGCCTGGTTCATTAGATTGAAATCGAGCGGATATACCGATCGGAATGAAATATGGTTTTTAAATGGATTTTCGTGAAGAGTAAGGAAATAATTATATGTACGGCTCAGAGCCGAAAAACGACTGTGGAGCTGATTGTCAACCAGTTGAATTGTAAACACAACGATATCGCGAGGAAGTATCCGGTTGATTTTAAACACAAAGAAGTCGGTATCGACAATCGGCTCTTCCAGGTCAAAATGAGCAGTAAAATATGAAGCGTGCACTCCTGTATCTGTCCGTCCTGCTCCCACCACATTCACACTATTTTTCAAAAGTCTGGATGCAGCATCTTCGACTAAACTCTGTACAGAGATAGCATTCTCCTGTATCTGCCATCCATGGTATTGAGTGCCGTTGTAGGCCATTTCTATAAAATACCGGTACATACAATGAGCTATTAATAAATTTTCGTTGCCAAAGATATGGTTTCTTTTTTACTTGACATTGTTTTTTACATATTGTATATTTCTAATTGAAAAAATAATAAACATCAAAAAAAATAAGATGCCATGATTAAGCAATCACAACATTCAAGGGAACAATTGATTGAAGAAGCACGGCAGTTGCTTACACGTCTGGTCGTTTCGCAGGAGAGTGGCGATTTATCGTTATTTGAAAGCTGTTTCGACCACACAGAAGATCTGGTGAATATAAGTTCCGACTTAGGGTACATTTGGTACGGCTGGGACGACTTCAGCCATTATATGAAAAATATTATTTCGGATCGGGCCAATTACAATATTGAAGAGCGCAACACCCGTGTGAGTATCAATGAAGAGGGTACCACTGCCTGGTATTCGCAACTAATCGACACCTGCATCGAAACAGAGGCCGATCCATCCAGGATTGAGGGATTCCGTCATACGGGCGTCATGTTGAGGCGTGGCGGCAAATGGAGGATTATCCAGAGCCATATTTCGGCTCCCATTGTAGTATGAAGAGGTTAGGTGAAAAAAATCCGGGAAGAGTTGCTATTCCCGGATTTTTAAATAATTTTCAGTTAAGTCCTCTGTTTCGGAGCAGTGCATCAATTTTGGGTTCTTCGCCCCTAAATTTCACATACTGTATCATTCCTTCATCTTCACCATTATCAGCAAGGCAGAATTGGCGGAATTTGGCAGCCAGGTCTTTATTGAATATATCGCCGCTTGCCTTGAAGGCATCAAAAGCATCAGAATCGAGCACCTCAGCCCAGATATAGACATAGTAGCCGGCTGAATATCCGCCACTGAAAATATGCGAGAAATAGGTAGAACGGTACCGCGGTTTTATTTCGTTAATCAACCCAAGCTCCGAAAGAGTACTTCTCTCAAACTCAGCAGCATCAGCTATCTTATCGTTGACAGACAAAGAGTGCCATTTCATATCGAGCATTGCTGCACCAAGATATTCGGTTGTAACAAATCCCTGGTTAAATGTGCTGCTTTTTTGAAGTTTTTCTATCAGTTCATCGGGAATCACTTCACCAGTTTCATAATGGCGGGCATAATGCTTAAGCACCTGTGGCTCGGCCGCCCAATGCTCCATTATCTGTGATGGCAGTTCTACAAAGTCGCGCGACACGACACCGGCGGTACGTTTATACTCACCCTGTGTAAATAATCCATGCAGACCATGGCCAAATTCATGAAACATTGTATTTACCTCGTCCCAGGTTAACAGGGCAGGCTGATTGCCGATAGGAGGAGTGAAATTGCAAACAATTGATACAATGGGAGTAGTGCGCGTTCCCTCGTTGGTTATAGCTTTACGGAATGAAGTACACCATGCACCCACCTGCTTGCCACCACGCGGATGCCAGTCGAAATACACCAAACCGGCATGGCTGCCATCGGCTTCCTTAACCTCATACACCTCATTCAGCGGATTGTAGAGAGGAAGGTCGTTACGACGCTCAAGTGTAATGCCATAGAGTTGATTGGCCACCCAAAACATTCCGTCGCGCACATTATCCAATTTAAAATATGGTGTCAGTTCATTCTCATCGAGGTTATACTTCTCCTTTTTAAGTTTTTCGGCCCAATACCACCAATCCCACGATTCAAGTTTGTAGTTAGCACAGTTACGTGAGGCTAACTTTTGCATATCGGCAAGCTCTTTTTTAGCCACCGCAAGTGCAGGAGTCCACAGTTTGCCAAGGAATTCGTTGACACGCTCAGGAGTTTGAGCCATATTAACCTCAATAACATAATCGGCAAAATTGTTATATCCAAGTACTTGAGCCTTTTGAGAGCGCAGTTCGGCTATACGTGCAATAATTTGCTTATTGTCAGAGCTGTTGCCGTTGTCGCCTCTCATAAAGTAACCCTTGTAGAGCTTCTCGCGCAAGTCACGGTTTTCGGCATATTGGAGGAACGGAATCCAACTTGGTTTTTGCAGTGTAAACATCCATTTGCCCTCGTTCCCGTTTTGTGAAGCAGTTTGTGCTGCAGCAGCTATCACTCCTTGAGGCAATCCTTCCAGATCGGCCTCATTGTCAATCACAAGCGAGAAGTTTTTATTGGTCTCGTTTAGCAGGTTATCGCCAAACTGAAGGCTAAGCATCGATAGTTCTTCATTAATTTTGCGAAGCTCGGCTTGCTGCTGATCGTTAAGCAGGGCACCGTTACGAACAAAGTCGGAATAGAATTTCTCAACCACTCGTATTTGCGATGCGTTCAATTCCAGATCGTTACGTTTCTCATACACCTTTGCAATACGGTCGAAGAGAGCCTTATTCATCATTATGTTATCGCGATGCCGGGTTAGAAGCGGCGTCAGTTCTTTGGCAACAGCAAGCAGCGAGTCATTATCATCGGTTCCGCGCAGGCACGAAAACACCATCGACACCTTTTGCAGCATCTCACCCGAGCGGTCGAAAGCCATAATGGTATTTTGGAATGTCGGTTCGGCCGGATTTTCCGAAATCAGCTTTATCCCCTCCTGTTCAAGGCGCATTCCTTCGGTAAAAGCAGGAATAAAGTGTCCGGTTTTGATTTTATCAAACGGAGGAACTTCAAAGGTAGTTCCATAGCTCTTAGCAAAAAACGGATTGTCGCTTGTTGCCTGTTTTTGACACGATGCCAGCACCAGGGCCGACATTGCAACAACGGTTAGTAACTTGTTCATTAGCTGTAATTTAAAAATAAAAGTGCAATATAGTTCATTCTCCCCACACTTCCCATGACCAAGGTCATGAAAGGAATTATATCAGGAAACGCTGGCTGAGAGGCTTAAAAGCATCTATTCGCCTATCGCGGAAGAAAGGCCAGATGCGTCGGACTTGTTCAGAGCGCATAAGATCTATCTCAACCACTTGATTTACTTCATCATGGTTTGAAGCCTCGAAGAGCATCTCACCTTGAGGGCCGGCAATAAAACTGTTACCCCAGAACTCAATTCCATTGGTATGGCCCGATGGGTCGGGCTCGTATCCTACCCTATTGACGCTTATGACGTGCAACCCGTTGGCAACAGCGTGTGCGCGTTGAGAGATAATCCATGCGTTTAGCTGGCGGTTTTTCTCTTCGGCGGTATCTGTCGATTCCCATCCAATGGCTGTCGGGTATATCAGTATTTCGGCACCACGCATTGCCATCAGCCTGGCCGCCTCCGGGAACCACTGATCCCAGCAGATAAGAACACCCAATGTGCCAAGCGAAGTGTTGATTGGTTCAAACCCAAGGTCGCCGGGAGTGAAGTAAAACTTCTCATAGTAGGCAGGATCGTCGGGGATGTGCATTTTGCGATACATACCGGCCATTGATCCATCGGTATCGAAAACAACCGAAGTATTATGATAAAGCCCCGGAGTGCGCTTTTCGAAAAGTGATGTAACCAACACTATCCCAAGTTCATGAGCTGAAGTGCCATAAAATGTGGTTGAGGATCCGGGAATGGTTTCGGCAAGGTTGAAACATTCGGTATCCTCGGTTTGGCAGAAATAGTGGGTATTATGAAGTTCCTGCAACACAACCAATTGGGCTCCTGATGCAGCACATTTGCGAATATTATCGGCAATCTTGGCAAGATTTTTATCCAAAACAGTATCGACAGATTGCTGAACGATACCAATTTTTATTTTTCTATCCATATCCTATCTGTTAATA
>JBDHYT010000071.1:0-9548 GCA_039811485.1 Marinilabiliaceae bacterium
AGCCATTGTGTTGCGATAGAATATTTCGCCATAACCGGCCAAAGAGTTCACACCTTCCTGGATACGAGCACCACCGGAGTCGTTGATTCCGATGAGGGGAACACGCATCTTGAGGGCATGATCCATAATTTTAGTAATTTTACGTGCGTGCATCAGACCAAGCGATCCGCCTGCTACTGTAAAATCCTGCGCAAAGATACAGATTGGAGCACCATAGATGGTTCCGGTTCCGATAATAACTCCATCACCATGAAGCTCTTTACCTTCCATTCCGAAATCGCGGGTGTCGTGCTCTACAAAAAGATCGTATTCGGTAAAGGAATCTTTATCCACAAGGGCAAGTACACGGTCGCGGGCAGTCATTTTACCCATTGCTACCTGTTTTTCAATGGCTTTGGCGCCACCACCCATCTGAACACGTTCCTTCCTTTTCCGAAGGTCGAGGATGTAGTTTTGTAATGACATAATCAAATAATTATGGTTAAATTACTAATGATCAAATACTTAAACTAAAACTGATCAAAACTTTCCGGGCACATATTTACGAAAAAAAAATCCCAGAAAAAAATTTACGCAAAAAATATTAATAATCAAAACTTTGAACAACTTTATTATTGGTTCGAAGCCTCTGTTATCATCAATTATTTTGGGGCTCTATAATATAGAAACGAACCTATAAGAGCAAACACTATATTGGGCAGCCACACTGCCAATACAGGGTTCATATTGCCGTTGATGGCAAAGGTGGTAGATACGGTCATAAACAGAATAAAGGCAAAACTAAGCCCTATACCTATACCGATATGAAGTCCCATTCCACCGCGCACCTTGCGCGAGGCAAGCGATACCCCTATCAGTGTGAGAATAAACGCGGCAAATGGAGAGGCAATACGCTTATACCACTCTATTTCAAACTCTTCGATATTACCCACTCCCCTGTTGCGCTGCTCCAGAATATACTCTCGCAACTCGGTATTGGTCATCATCTCAAAGAATTTACGCTCCGACTTAAAATCGGAAGGCAGAACATTGATGGTTGTATCTATCTCTGCACCATTCACTATGGTCTGTTCAAAACCTTTTTTGAAGTTCCAGATCGTATAATCGCTCAACTTCCACTTATTGCTGATGGAGTCGTAACGGGCGGTACGGGCCGACAGCCTCGAAACGAGCTCTTTGCCGTTAAACTTCTCGATATTGAATCTATCGCCACGTTCGCCAAACGAGTAGTATTTACCCATATACACAAACACACCCGGCTCCACCTGCATGTGCATGTCGCTTAGGCCGGTCTCCTTTTTGCTTTTCACATAGGTGTTTTCAAAGGCAATACGGGTTTTGTTGGCAGGCGGAATAACAAACCCACCAAGCAGAAAAGAGAAAATGGTTATAATGGCAGCTCCCATAAAATAGGGAAACATCATCCGTCTGAAACTCACACCACTGGAGAGTATTGCAATAATCTCGGTTTGATAAGCCATCTTTGAGGTGAAAAAGATAACTGCAATAAATACAAAAAGCGGAGTGAAAAGGTTGGCGAAATATGGGATGAAATTGAAATAGTAATCAAAAATAATGGCACTTAGCGGAGCATCAGTCTCCATAAAGTCATCAATCTTTTCAACCATATCGAAAACAACAGATATACTGATGATTAATGCAATGGCAAAGAAGAAAGTTCCAAGGAACTTTTTCATTATATATATATCGAGCCGTTTCAAATTATACAATTTACAGTTTTCACATTAATACATAGCAGACATCACCATTCCCGAATGTTTTTCAGAGTCTCGACGACAATCGTGGTATCATCATCTGCTTCCAGGCAGCAAATGTACCCTCTTCAATCTTACGGCGCGCCTCACCAACCAACCACAGGTAGAATGCCAGATTGTGCATACTTCCTATCTGTGCTGCAAGCATCTCGCCCGCCACAAACAGATGCCTGACATAGGCTTTTGAGTAAACCTGATCTACAAATGATGTGCCTACAGGGTCGAGAGGCGAAAAATCGTCCTTCCATTTTTCGTTGCGCATATTCATTATTCCATTGGCAGTAAACAACATACCGTTACGGCCATTACGGGTGGGCATCACGCAGTCGAACATATCGACTCCGAGCGCAATATTCTCGAGTATATTTACCGGAGTACCAACACCCATAAGGTAGCGCGGCTTATCTTTGGGCAGAATGGAGTTAACCAACTCCACCATTTCGTACATCACCTCGGTAGGCTCACCAACTGCCAGGCCGCCGATGGCATTACCTTCGCGCCCCTTTGAGGCTATATATTCGGCCGACTGGGTGCGCAGCTCACGAAATGATGCGCCCTGAACTATTGGAAAGTATGTCTGAGAATACCCGTATAGCGGTTCGGTACTGTCGAAATGAGCCAGGCCGCGATCGAGCCAGCGGTGGGTCAGCTCCATTGATGTACGTGCATATTTATATTCCGAGTTGCCCGGAGGACACTCATCAAAGGCCATCATTATATCGGCACCAATAATACGCTGTGTATCAACCACATTCTCGGGCGTAAAAAGATGTTTCGACCCGTCGATATGCGAACGGAAAGTTGCCCCCTCCTCTGTCAGTTTACGGTTCTCGCTAAGCGAAAACACCTGAAAACCACCACTATCGGTAAGAATTGGTCTATCCCAGCCATTAAATTTGTGCAGTCCGCCGGCACTTTTTATAATATCGAGTCCCGGGCGAAGATAAAGATGATAAGTATTGCCAAGAATAATCTGGGCTTTAATATCCTCCTTCACATCTCTGAAATGAACTCCCTTAACAGAACCTACCGTACCTACCGGCATAAAAATAGGTGTCTGAATCTCGCCATGGTCGGTTGTAATCTTACCTGCACGGGCATTACTATTGGTATCGGTATGCTGAAGTTCAAATTTCATGGTCAATAATTATTTGATGCCCGCAGGCCTGCTCTAACTGTTTTGATTAACAAATCAGGGGCAAATATACAAAACAGACTACAATATTCTTTATTTTTATAATCCGATGAAGATCTATCGCCAATCAAAATCACTTTTTTTCCATAAATTAGCTCTTAATGGTAGCACCTAAAAAATAAAAGTTGCAATTTTGACAAAAAATATAGCCTTGGAAAATTTCATCTATATAATTGTTGCATTAGGCATTGTGTGGCTCATACAGTCACTCTATTACCTGTTGGTGATGGCTCGTGCCCCCTGGAAAAAGAGCGATGTTGCCAACACCTCCCAACCTCCGGTGTCGGTAATAATATGTGCAAAAAACGAGCAGGAGAACTTAAGGCAGAACCTGCCACTTATCCTTAGTCAGCAATATCCTGATTTTCAGGTGGTGGTAGTTAACGACTGCTCGGAGGACGACACAGAGATGGTGCTGGCACAGTTTAAAAAAGAGTACGCCAACCTTTACTATACCAATATTCCCATCGACAAAAAGTTCTTTCATGGCAAAAAACTTGCTCTTGTGGTGGGTGTGAAAGCTGCCAAACACGACCTGCTGCTGCTCACCGATGCCGACTGCCGTCCCGAATCGGAACAATGGCTTGCCGGAATGACATCGGCACTCGCAACAGGCAGGGAGATGGTGCTTGGATATGGCAAATACACAAAAGAGAAGGGCTTTCTCAACACTTTTGTGCGCTACGAGACATTGTGGAATGCCATTCAGTATATGGGGCATGCACTGGCTCACAAACCATTTATGGCTGTAGGGCGCAACCTGGCCTACACCAAATCGCTCTTCAACAGCAGCAGCCAATTCCGCAACAACCTGACCACGGCATCGGGCGACGACGATTTGTTTGTGATGGAGATGGGCACACGGCACAACACCACAGTATGCTTCATACCACAGGCACAGACCATAAGCAACCCCGTAGCTACCTTCAACCAGTGGTTTGAGCGGAAGGCACGCCATCTGGCCACAGCACCAAAATATCCGTGGGCTACACAGCTGTTATTGGGAACAGAATTGATTTCACGTCTGTTTTTTTATTTGTTATCAATATATTGTTTGATTTTTAATATATTTATACCTATTGTTATTGCACTGTTAGTTACCCGTTTAGCACTTATCCACATCATTATTCTTAGGGCAGCAAAACGGTATAATGAAAAAGGTATGCTTTTTGCAGTGCTGCTGATGGACATACTAACACCATGTTTTCAGGCAGTTGCATGGACATACAAACTATTTGGCAGAAAAAAGAGCAGATGGAGATAAATAATAACTTATCGGACAAGGCAAAAGTCGATTTAATATTAGTTGAGCGTGCTGTCAACGGCGATCAAAAGGCGTATGCCGAGCTGATGGGGCGCTATCGCGATGCCATCTACTTCATGCTGCTCAAGATGGTAAACAACAAAAGCGACGCTGAAGATCTCACCATCGAAGCTTTTGGCAAAGCGTTCAAAAACCTGAGCCAATACACTCCCAATTTTGCTTTCAGCACCTGGCTGTTTAAGATTGCCTCCAACAACTGCATCGACTATATGCGTAAAAAACGCACCAATATTATCTCCATCGATGGAGGAATGTCGGCCGATGGTGAATCGGAAACTTCATTTTCGGTTAAGGATGACAATCTCGATCCTGAGGAAAATCTTATTCGCGACCAGATAGTTATACTGATGCGCACAGTGGTAAAAAAGCTCAAACCACGCTACCGCTTGTTAATAGAGAAACGATATTTCCAGGAACTATCCTACGAAGAGATATCCGAAGAACTCGACCTGCCAATAGGAACCGTAAAGGCACAACTGTTCAGAGCCAGAGAGTTACTATTCAACACACTGAAAGACACCGATATCAGAATAAGCTAACCAACACTACCATATCATAATTGATGACAATTATCCGAAAATATTTCCCAAATCTCACTGAATCACAGTACGCTCAGTTTGAGATGCTTACGCCACTATATCGCGAATGGAACGAAAAGATAAATGTGGTATCGCGCAAGGACATTGAATCGCTTGAGATACACCATGTGCTTCATTCATTGACCATTGCAAAGTTCACCCGATTCACTGCCGGCTCCAGCATTCTTGACGTAGGAACGGGAGGAGGATTCCCGGGTATTCCGCTGGCTATTATGTTTCCTGAAGTCAACTTCACACTAACCGACTCAATAGCAAAAAAGATAAAAGTGGTGACAGAAGTAGCCGAAGCACTTAAACTGAACAACGTCACTGCAAATCAACAACGGGTAGAGACGATAACCGAAAAGTTCGATTTTATAGTGAGCCGGGCAGTCACTGCATTTCCCGATTTCGTTAAGATGTCGGCACATGCAATAGCAAAAGAGCAGCGCAATGCCATCTCCAACGGAATACTATACCTCAAAGGAGGCGATTTTCACCACGAGGTGAAACCTTTTGGGCGACGGGTGATGCTGGAAGATTTGACAGGTTATTTTGAAGAGCCCTATTTTGAGACAAAAAAACTCATTCATCTGATTGTTTGAGCGGTTAAAAATCGGCGGTAACAGGGCATCAGCACCAACACTCAAAAATAAGTTTGATTTTGGGTGCATAAAATTTTGGTTGCAATTAAAAATCATGTATTTTTGCAAACCGTAAAATGGAAGTAGAAACAAAGTCGTAAGATAAAAACACATTGCAATGAAAAGGACATTTCAACCATCTAACCGTAAGAGGAAAAACAAACACGGATTCCGCGAAAGAATGGCAACAGCTAACGGTCGCAGGGTATTGGCCGCACGTCGTGCCAAAGGCAGAAAAAAACTGACAGTATCTGACGAAAGCAGACACAAAGCATAATCTGATAAAGATACCATAAAAAACCCTGGTTTATCCGGGGTTTTTTGTTGCATCCTTATTCAAATTAATGATTTTGTGCTATTTTTGAATAAAGATTATACCTATGTCACTACTTCAGTTCATCAAGTCCAAAACATTCTACATCAATCTTGCCATAGCTGCAGGAGTAATCATTGCCGGCCTAACCTCTGTTGTATTAGGATTGGGCATCTACACCCGTCAGGGTAAAACCATCACCGTACCTCAACTAAAGGGATTTAAGGAGCATCAGATTACTGAGGCTCTTGAGAAGATGCACCTGCGCTACACCATCATCGACTCGGTGCATAAGGCCGACGTGGAACCTGGAGTGATAGTGGAACAGATACCTGCTGATGGCTCGAAGGTGAAACGGGACAGAATGCTATTTATCACCATCAACGCCTTTTCGGCCGAGCAGGTAAGAATGCCGGGGTTGGTTGACTACTCACTGCGCAATGCAGAAGTGATGCTGGAGTCGTTTGGACTTCAGAAAGGAAGAATAATATATGTGCCCAGCGAATTTACCAACTTAGTGTTAGGCCAAAAATATAAGGGTAGAGATATTGCCACCGGCACATCAATACCCAAGGGGTCGGTAATAGACCTAATGGTGGGCAGCGGATTGGGTAGCGAACAGTCTAACGTACCCGATTTATTGGGTCTTACACTCGATGAAGCACGTAAATATCTTCAAACTGAAAACCTGCTTGCCATTGGCGCAATTATTTGCGACGAGACAGTGCAGACACCAACCGACTCGGTGGTAGCCATAATATACAGGCAATCGCCATCTCCGGCCAACAATTCGCAGATAACCACAGGATCGTCGATCAACGTATGGATATCGAAAGATATGGACCGGGTGATGCAGGGCATGAAAGACTCACTGCTGATATCATCGCAGCATGGGCAGGAAGACGAAACAGAGTAACAACACATCATTGGTTTCAGATGAACAATAGAGTTCACGACGAGTTCGACGACATAGAGGAGATGGACGACAGCAACGGAAATGACGAACTCTTTGAACATTTCCGTTTTACTGCCGACCCGGGACAAGGACTGCTCCGTATCGACAAATTCATTGTCAACAGAATAGAGAACGCATCGCGCACAAAGGTACAGGAGGCTGCCGATGCCGGCAATATACTGGTAAACGGTCAACCCGTAAAATCGAACTACCGCATAAAACCCGGCGACGTGGTGACAATAGTGATGAGCTATCCGCCACGCGAAATTGAGATTATACCCCAGGAGATACCACTCGACATTGTGTATGAGGATGATTTTCTGATGGTTATCAACAAAAACGCAGGACTGGTGGTACACCCCGGACATGGCAACTACTCCGGAACTCTGGTTAATGCACTGGCATTCCATCTAAAAGACTCGCCTCTGTTTAATACCGGCGACCCGCGCCCGGGATTGGTGCACCGCATCGACAAGGATACATCCGGCCTTATAGTGATAGCAAAAACCGAACAGGCAAAAGCCTTTTTGGCACGCCAGTTTTTCGACAAAACAACCACCCGCACCTACAATGCACTGGTATGGGGCCAGCTTGCCGAGGATAACGGAACCATAACAGGCCACATCGGGCGCAGCCTTCGCGACCGTAAGCAGATGGACGTTTTCCCGGGTGGCGAATATGGAAAACACGCCGTCACTCACTACAAAGTACTTGAACGACTGGGATATGTGACTTTGGTAGAGTGCAGGTTAGAGACCGGACGGACCCATCAGATCAGAGCACACTTCAAACATATTGGCCATCCGCTATTTAACGATGCCCGATACGGCGGCGACCAGATACTGAAAGGAACCACATTTTCGAAATACAAACAGTTTGTACAGAACTGCTTCGACATTCTGCCCCGTCAGGCACTCCATGCTATGACACTTGGCTTTGTTCATCCACAGAGCGGACAGTATATGTCGTTCAGCTCACCATTACCCGACGATATGCAACAGTGCATTCAAAAGTGGCGCACCTATATATCATCGAGAGACACCGAAATTTAGACCATCAGAAAAAAAACGAAATGAAAAAGAATATTGCCATCGTCTATGGCGGATACTCATCCGAATCGGTAGTATCGGAAAAAAGCCTTAAAGGAGTGATGAGTTTTATCGATACCGACCGCTACAACCTTTATCCCGTACTAATAACCAAGCAAGAGTGGAGTTTGGTTCACGACTCGGTTCACTATGCCATCAACCGGAATGATTTTTCGGCCACCATTGGCAACCAAACCATCAAAATAGACTGCGTTTACATTACCATACACGGCACTCCCGGCGAAAACGGCCTGTTACAGGGATATTTCGAGATGATTGGTATGCCACACTCCACCTGCAATGTGCTTCCGGCAGCCATCACCTTCAACAAGTTTACATGCAACACATACCTCAAAGGATTCGGGGTTACGGTTGCCGATTCGCTGCTGATACGCAAAGGCACAGAGACTGATGCACAATCGGTTATCGACAGGGTTGGTCTGCCATGCTTCGTTAAACCCAATGCAGGCGGCTCGAGCTTTGGCGTAACAACGGTAAAGAGCCTTGAAGAAGTGATGCCGGCCATCGAAAAGGCACTCAACGAGAGCGACGAAGTGATTATTGAGCAGTTTATTGAAGGACGGGAAGTAACCTGCGGCCTGTTCAAGACAAAGAAGAATACCACCATATTCCCGCTGACTGAAGTTATCAGCAAAAATGAATTTTTCGACTACGAGGCCAAATATACTCCTACCATGGCAGAGGAGATAACTCCGGCCCGCGTGTCGGACGAGGTGCGCAGCAATATTCAAAATCTGTCATCGGCAATCTACGATATTCTGGGAATGAAGGGTATTGCTCGGATTGACTTTATAATTGGCAAAGAAAAGATATATCTTCTGGAGGTAAATACCACGCCGGGAATGACGGCCACAAGCTTTATCCCTCAGCAGATAAGGGCGGCGGGGCTCGACATTAAAGATATTTTTACACAGATAATAGAAGACTCGATAGATCGACAATAGAAAAAGCCGCCACTCAAAAGGGTGGCTTTTTTAATATTGTTGGGCTGCATTTACGATGTGTTCGGTAATCAAATGCCATTAAACCAGACTGTTTTTAGTTTTGTCGCATTCACGCTTGCATTGACTTATTACCCATTTCCGTAAATTGTATGCTGTTCGGTTATAATATTTGCAATCTCATCCCTAAACCATTTTGGCTCTAAAACTTCAATATTTGCTCCGTAAGACAATATCTCCTGGCGAAAATCATAGGACGGACGTATCTGATAACTAAAAACAGTGTAAGCAGACGTGCTTTCTATCTCTTTTTGTGAATGATGCAAAGGCAACGCCCGAATATAACTGCCTTGAATATCATTCACTTTAACCAACACATTTTCTGCTTTATGCCTGTTTTCCAATACTATACCAAAGCAATCGGAGAAGAACGATTCTCCATCAAAATCTTTAGGCAATTGAAAGGTTTTATCTGTAATGGAAATATTCCTGATTCGGTCTAAGGAGTAGATGAGAATACGCTCTTTCCATGGATTGTAAGCAATGACATACCACCGTTGCTTAAATACTTTGATGCAGTATAGGTAAATCTCGAATGTATGTGGAGAATCATTCCCAAAGGATTGATAGGTTATTTCGTATCCCTTCGGTCTCCTACGTATTGCGTAAAATAAAAAAATCTCGAGGCTCTTGATGTTGACTCGAGATTTGGAA
>JBDHYT010000072.1:0-9495 GCA_039811485.1 Marinilabiliaceae bacterium
GCTGTTATAACCTCGATGATGGTACGTCGAACAGCGGCCTCGGCAGTTACTTTCTCCTTGAATTTGGTGCCAATAAATCCGGCCGATTTACCTATGATGATAAAGATTATCAGTGCTGCAAATGCAATCAGTACAATGGTTAATGTTTTCTTATTCATGGTGATATATGTTTCGTTGTTGTTCAGAGTTTTATGGGGTTGCCCATGTAAAAATCGAGAATCTTGGTTCTAAGTATATACTCATATTTCGACTGCAGCAACTCCGACTGTGATTTGGTGAGTTCGTTTTTGGCCGTATTGTAATCCACCGTTGTAACCAGGCCTACGTCATATTTCTTTTGGGTATATTCAAAACTCTCGGTATATGACTTTACTGCCTCGTTGGCTGCCATATATTTTTTCATTGCATTGGCAGCATCGGCATAAGCCTGCTGAATCTCCTTGCGGAGTAGCATCTTTTGGCTGTATAGCTCGTATTCGGCATTGAGTACCCCAATGGCTGCGTTCTTTGCACCAATGCGGCCGCTCCATGCGTTGAACAAAGGTATCGAAAGAGAGAGGCCGATGGATGTTGAAGCGTTATTTTTAAATTGCTTGTTGAAGTCGAAATTCTTGTCGCCTTCTATCTTGTAAACTCCTGTTCCCCAGCCACTGCTCAGGTTTAGCTTTGGCATCATGTTGCCCTTTGCTATCTTGAGGTCGTATTGGCTTCCGGTGAGCATTATCTCCCTGCGTTTGATTTCGGGCATCGACATAAGGGCATGGGCATAAATGTCGTCTGATCCGGCAATGATGCTCTCCGATATCTCCGTCAGCACGGGGCTCTCTACGTCGAATGAAATATAACTCTCTAAGTCAAGTAGTTGTGCGAGGTTGAGCTGCGATATCGTTAGCTGGTTCTCCTGTGTGGTGATGTTGAGTGCCTCGCGTGCTGCCTGGCTTTTTATCTCTAACAGATTGCCCAACGGAAGGCTGCCGGCATTTACAAGCTGTTCTGTTCTTTTTACTTGCTGCTCTGTTATATGAAACTGGCTTTGAGCCACATTGAGCATTTCGTGGTTGAAGAGAATCTGAAGGTATAACGATGTGATGTTAAGTGCGATGTCGTTTTTGGTCTTCTCCACGCCCAATATTGCGGCTTGCAGGTTGGTCTCCTGTTTTTTGATGTTGTTGATGGTGCTGAAGCCTTCGAAAAGTGGCATTGCGGCACGTATATTTGCCCCAAACTGTTGTGTGGTGTTGTCCTGGATTGATACCACGCTGCCGGCACGGTTCTCGGTACGGCCAAAATCAATGCCGTAGTTCGATGATGCATTTACTGATGGCACAATGCTCAGCTTGCTCTGCAACAGGTTGTTTTCACTCGACTTAACGCCAAGTTGCTGCTGTTTTATTGTTATGTTGTTTTCAAATGCATGGTTGATGCACTGCTCGAGGGTCCATTTTTTATGGGGTTGTTCGCTTTGTGCCGGCACTATTGTCGATGACAGTATTGCCAGCAGGGTTAGGCCTAATTTCAGGTTCATTTGATTTGTGTTATCGTTATTGTCTATGTTTCTGCCTTCTGTTTCAAAAACAGAAAATCAAAAGGCAGGTTATAATTCTGTCAAATATAATCAATTGTAGATTTTTTTAATCATTTTGTGGGTCGAAATAGATAATTTTACCGGAAATTTTGGTCAATCTAAATAATAATATATTTAACCGATGCAGAACGAGCAGGTTGTAGTTGTGGAGGGTGTGGGTGAGGTTTCGGTGGTTCGGAGCCCAAAGGCTAGGCGTATAAGTATCCGGCTTAAGCCTTTTGGTGGCATCAGATTGGTGTTGCCTCAGCGACAAACCATTGATGCAGGTCTGGTGTTTTTAAAGAAAAACAGTGATTGGATAACCAAAAACCTGAAAAAGATTGAACAGAAAGAGAGGCGGCTGACTATTTTTGATGAGTCAACAGTATTTAAGGCCCGTTCTTTTGTTCTCAAGATAGAGAGTGGTGCCCGCAAGGATGTTGCGCTCAGCTATGGCAATGGCCGATTGCTGGTGACGTATCCTAATATACTTGATGTTGGGAATGATGGAGTTCAGGAGGCAATTCGTTTCGGTATCGAAGAGGCTCTCAGGCGCGAGGCCAAAGCTTTTCTTCCCGGCAGGCTCGCCTGGCTGGCACGTGAGCATGGTTTCGTCTTTAGCGGCGTTGCAATCAAAAACCTTAAATCGCGATGGGGTAGCTGCTCCTCTTCGGGCAATATTAACCTCAATCTGCATCTTATGCGCCTGCCCGACCATCTTATCGATTATGTGCTTCTCCACGAACTGTGCCATACCGTCGAACACAACCACGGTGAGGGCTTTTGGCGGTTGCTTGATGCAGCATGTGGAGGCAAAGCTAAGGAGCTTGATGGAGAGATGCGTAGTCATCAAACAAAAATATATTGATAATTAGTTATTTGAGCCAAGAAATTATTTTTGCGAAAACTTTTTTTTTGGTGTTTAATTCCAAAATTTACCTCATATTTGTAAAATATTTGGATTGATAACAAGTATAGGTTTTTACCGGCCTTTTTAAGTATTAGGAATGTAAATGCATATTTTGTTACCACATCAAGTCAGATTCATTTAATATCTTAATTAATTTACAGAATGAACATTTACATTTCGAATTTAAGTTTTGATGTAACCGACAAAGACTTAAACGACATTTTCAGCGATTACGGTGCTGTGGCATCAGCAAAAGTTATCATGGATCGTGAGACCGGCCGTTCAAGAGGTTTTGGTTTCGTTGAAATGCCTTCTGATGAAGAGGGTCGCAATGCTATTGCCCAACTTGATCAGGCTGAGTATGTTGGTAAAACCATCCGCGTAAGCGAGGCCCGTCCAAAAACTGACCGTCCACGTTCAGGCGGTTTTGGTGGTGGTAATCGTGGCGGTTTCGGCGGCAACCGCGGTGGCGGTAACCGTGGAAGTTACAGCGGTGGCGGTAACCGTGAGGGCCGCGAGCACCGTGAAGGCCGCGAAGGCGGATATAACCAAGAGAGACGTTTTAACAACCGCTGATTTATCAGTCTGGTTTGCGAATGATATTTCCCCGTGGCACACTGTCGCGGGGATTTTTATTTTTAAACGGACACGTAGCCGCAAAATATTCTGTATTTTAGCATTGTCGATTAAAAACAACCCTATGCAGTGGCAACGCCTTCTTTCAATAAAACGAACCGGACAGGAAGATATCCTTAATGCCGATATTCACGACCGCACACAGTTTCAACGCGACTTTGACCGTCTGATATTTTCATCACCTTTTCGCCGGCTTCAGGACAAAACACAGGTGTTTCCCCTGCCGGGTAGTGTGTTTGTTCACAACAGGTTGACACACAGTCTCGAAGTAGCCAGCGTAGGCCGGTCGTTGGGCAATAACCTGAGTCGAAGACTTATAGAGTCGGGTGAGTTCGATTCGCCGCTTGTATATGAGATAGGGTCGGTGGTGGCAGCAGCATGCCTGGCTCACGACATGGGTAATCCGCCATTTGGCCATTCGGGCGAAGAGGCTATAGCTCACTATTTTAAGAATGGCGAGGGTAGAAAATTTAAGGAGTTAGTTAGCGAAAGTGAGTGGAGCGATTTAACACGTTTCGAGGGGAATGCCAATGCGTTGCGTATTCTTACCCATGCTTTTACGGGGCGTCGCAAAGGTGGGTTTGCACTTACCTACACCACTGTGGCATCGATAGTGAAGTATCCGTATCCTTCGGATGTGAAGGACCAAAAGAAATATGGCTTTTTTCAATCGGAGGCCGAAATCTATAGAAATATTGCTGCCGAATTGGGTATTAAATGTGTTGATACTGAAAAAGAAATATTTGCCCGTCATCCACTTGTATATCTGGTGGAGGCTGCCGATGATATATGCTATCAGGTGATGGATGTTGAAGATGCACATAAGTTGCATATTCTTAGCTTTGAAGAGACGTATGGCTTGCTTTATGCGTTTCTGAATCTTGATGATGCGGGGAAAATGAGGATAGAGACTGTTCTTGCTGAAGTTACCGACCGTAACGAGCAGATAGCATATCTGCGGGCCAGGATTATTGGCCGCATGGTTGAGTTGTGTACCAATGTTTTCTGGGATAACAGAGAAGCAATTCTTGAAGGTAGCTTTGCCAAGTCGTTGGTGGATTATCTGCCTTCGTATGAGGCTGCCGCACTCGAAAACTGTAAACAGACCGCTTTCACCAGAATTTATAAGCACCAGAGTGTGGTGGAGATTGAAATTTCGGGCTTTAAGATTTTGGGCACGCTGCTGCATGAGTTTATCAATGCGGTGCAAACTCCCGATCAATATTACTCCAAATTATTACTGCCCTTTATTCCTGAGCAGTTTAGGGTTACAAGCGATGCCTCGCAGTATGAGAAGCTTCAGTCGGTGGTCGATCTCGTATCGGGCATGACGGATGTGTATGCCCTGGAGCTTTACCGTAAAATAAACGGTTTAGGACTAATTTCTAAATAGAAAAAAGCCACAGCTTGTGGAACTGTGGCTTTGTGAAAATCTAAAACTCAACAATTTATTTTATTTCAGTGCTTTTAATGCGGCTTCATAATTTGGCTCTTGGGTAATTTCGGGGACCTGCTCAACATAAGTTACTTTGCCTGCTTCATCAACTACCACAACGGCTCTGCTCATAAGACCTGCCAACGGGCCATCCTCTATGCGCACTCCATAGCTCTGGCTGAAAAGCTCATTGCGGAACTCTGAAAGCATCACCACGTCTTTAAGACCTTCGGCACCGCAGAAACGTGCTTGTGCGAATGGAAGGTCGCGCGAGATACACAACACAGTAACATCCTTATGCTCAGATGCTTCCTTGTTGAATCGGCGTACTGATGCTGCACAAACTCCTGTGTCGATACTTGGGAAAATATTCAGAACCACTTTTCTGCCTTTGTAGTCCGATAGTTTACCGTTGCTAAGATCCGATTTTACCAATGTAAAGTCGGGAGCCTCTGAACCTACTCTTGGAAGATCGCCGGATGTGTTTACCGGCGCATCGTGAAATTTAATTTTAGCCATATATTAGATTTTTGGTTTCGTTGAATTATAAACAGCAAAGTGTGATATTTTGTTTTGCAGGATGTCAAATTAAATTTGTTTGCTATCTTTAAAGTCAATAAATCATCAACTTAAACCAATAATCAGTATGAAACTATTACCCTTTCTATCATTCATACTATTAAACTCTGCCTTTGTTTCTTTTGCCCAGCCATCCATTTCAGCCACCGACGCCGAAAAACTTGCTGAGTTGCCGCTGAAGTGCATCGTTCAGAAATATCCCTATAAGCCCGGGCTTGTTTATAATTCGGATGATGATGTTAAACCGCCATATATTCATCATCCTTCGTTTTATGGCTGTTTCGACTGGCATTCGGCAGTGCATGGTCACTGGTCGCTTGTTCGTTTTTTAGAGATGCATCCCGATATGTCTCAGAAATCGCTTATTGTTGAACTGCTTGAGCGAAACCTTTCGAAAGATAATATACTGGCTGAGTGTGAGTTTTTTAATCTGCCCAACAACGGCATTTTTGAGCGTCCCTATGGCTGGGCATGGATGCTCAAACTGCAGGAGGTACTTGAAAATGCAACTGATGGCAGGCTGAGGGCTATTGCTGATAATACGCGCCCTCTATCCGCGCTTATTAGTGGAAAGATGATCGACTTTATGCAGAAACTCAACTATCCAATCCGTAGTGGTGAGCATAGCAATACTGCCTTTGCAATGTCGCTTGCCTACGATTATGCCGTTGCAACTGCTAAGGATGATTTACGTGATGCAATAGCTACGAAGGCACTCGAACTCTATGGTGCCGACCGTAATTATCCAATTCATCTGGAGCCTGGAGGTTTCGATTTTCTCTCACCGGCACTTGCCGAAGCTGCCCTGATGTCGAAGGTGATGGATAAAGAGGCTTTCAATAAGTGGTTTAAAGCTTTTGTACCCGATTTCTATAAACACAAATACCAGATGAAACCTGCTGAGATTACCGACCGCAACGATCCCAAAATGGTTCATCTTGATGGACTTAACTTCAGCCGTGCCTGGTGCCTGAAGCAGATTGGCGCGAAACTGAAAAAGAATCAGGAATACTATAATGAACTGGCTGCTCTTCATTTACAGGCCTCATTGCCTCATCTTACATCAGGTGGTTACGGAGGAGAGCATTGGTTGGTAACCTTCGCAATACTTGCTATGGAGTAGTCGGGTTAAACCAAGTTCACATTGTCTGTGGCAATCCTGGTTTCCGGGGTTGCCACAGTTTGTTTAAATGTTTGATGGTTGAAGTGTTATACTTTTTTTACATTTCGTGCTTGGAATGTTGGATTTGTTAAAAATTTTAACTTAATTTTATAGGAGTGAACTGCTTTTGCTCCTTTTTTGACGAACGACGTTAAAAAAGTGTTGTAAGTTTTCAAAAAAACATTGAACAATTTGGATAATTAAAAATCAATCGCCAATTTTGTTTATGTATTTAGGTAATTAAATGCCAAAATAATTTACAATGCTCTAATGTGTTGATTGATTGTTGGTTGTGAGTGTGGAGCGTAATTGTTGAGGTTGCTTTTGAATTGAATAAAAACCTGATTATAAAGAAACAGACAGTTTGAATTAATATCCATATTATGACCGCAGAACAATTTAACTACAAACTCGTGGGAGTGCAGCAGAAGATGCTAAATTATGCTCTATCCCTCACTTTGGACGCCAACGATGCTCAGGATTTGTTGCAAGAGACAAACTTCAGGGCACTCTCTGCTCAAGATAAGTTTATGATAGACACAAACTTCTCTGCATGGATGTACACCATAATGCGTAATTCCTTTATCAACAATTACCGACGTAAGTTTAAGATGAAGCAGTCGCCATCGCTGGTGGATGAGATTAATTATCTGTCGAATATGTACTACACCGATGAGACGCCTGAGATGTTCAGGTCTATAGATGAGGTACATCTGCTGATGAATAAGATGGAGGCCGACTTCAAGGATCCTTTGAATATGCACATGCAGGGCTATAAATATAAGGAGATAGCCGAAGAGCTTGATATGCCAATAGGTACTGTTAAAAGCCGGATCTTCTTCGGACGAAAGAAACTGTCTAAGCTGATTTCGCAATAAGAGACATAATAATAAAGGCTGCCTGTTAGAGCAGCCTTTATTATTTGATTATCCGAAGAACATATATGCAATAAATATGGCGGCTATCACTCCGGCAAGGTCGGCTATCAGCCCACATGCCACTGCGTGACGTGTTTTTTTGATTCCTACCGATCCGAAGTAAAGAGCCAGAATGTAGAACGTGGTGTCGGTGGCACCCTGGAAAATACAAGAGAGCCGCCCTACGAACGAATCGGCACCAAAAGTCTTCATCGATTCTATCATCAGTCCGCGTGCGCCGCTACCGCTCAGTGGTTTCATAAATGCTGTTGGCAGTGCATCAACAAACGATGTGTCGGCTCCCATCACTGTAATGGCCGAAGCTACTCCTCCAATGATGATATCGAGCATTCCGCTGGCTCTGAACACTCCAATGGCAACAAGTATTGCAATCAGGAATGGGATTATTTTTACGGCAGTTTCAAAACCCTCCTTCGCACCTTCGATAAAGGCATCATATACATTTACCTTTTTGCGCAATGCCATGGCTATAAAGCTGATAATGATTGAGAAGAGTATAAGGTTGGCACCTACCAGCGATATGCTTTGGATGGTATCCTGCGATAATTTGCTGAGTCCGTAAAGTGAAAAACCAATCAATAGTGAAAAACCCCCTAAGTAGGCCATTATCACCTTGTTGAACAGGTTGATCCGCTGCACGAAAGCCACCGAAAGCAGACCGGCCATGGTTGAGAAAAATGTTGCAAGAAGTATGGGTATAAAAATATCGGCCGGATTGGCTGCACCCCATTGTGCCCTGTAAGCCATTATTGTTACCGGTATGATGGTAAGGCCCGAAGTGTTGAGTACCAGAAACATAATCTGGGCGTTGGAAGCACTCTCCTTGTCGGGATTCACCTCCTGAAGCTCTTTCATTGCCTTTAATCCCATAGGCGTAGCAGCATTGTCGAGCCCCAGCATATTGGCCGACAGGTTCATAATGATGCTCCCGTAGGCTGGATGGTTGCGCGGTACCTCTGGGAAGATTCTCACGAATAGCGGTGCCACAAGTTTGGCCAAAACGTTTACCATTCCTCCCTTTTCGCCCACCTTCATCAATCCCATCCAGAGTGTCAGAACGCCGGTGAGGTAGAGTGCCGTCTCAAATCCGGTTTTCGACATATCGAATGTGGCGTTCATCATGTTTGGAAAAACTTCCATGTCGCCGAAGAATATCAGTTTGATAATTCCGGCTATGAATGCCAGGATGAAAAATGCTACCCAGATGTAGTTAAGTACCATACAGTTGTTATTCGGTAATCCACAATTTCAGGTTGTCGAGTTTAAAGCTGTCGCCCGAATTTCCTATTCCTACCAATCCTTTGTCCATCAGCCGGCTGTCGTCCGACTCAAATACAAGTTTGTTGTCAACCCACACTTTTACCGTTTTTTGGTTTGTGTTACGCTCAATTCTTATAGGATGCCACTTTTCAAATTGCCATTCGATACCTCTATCCTGTTTGTCGAGTACTCTGGTGGCCGTTTTTTCATTCATCAGAAACAGGTTGTGTACGAATCGGTTGGCTCGCGATGCTAATTGTGCAAATGCATATTCGTCATCCGATTTATATCCGAAAATTATGTCGATGTGTACAAGATTATATTTTGTTGGCGTCTGCATAATATCGGCTTCGAGGATAAAGCCCGATGCCGGCATCTCTTTAAGTAGCAGGAATGATGTGACAGTGCTGTCGGGGCTTGGGTTTGTACCAAGCTGTTTGAGGCATTTGCCGCCATTGCCATTCTTGCTTATTATCCATTCCGACGGATTACTCAGCGTGAGCGAGGCAAGCTCCTTTTCGGAGCTGAATGAGAGTGCCGTCACGGGTTTATCTTTTTTTGTGGTCTGGGCACTAATTATACTGATGCAGAGTAATAAAGCAATTAGTGAGAGTATGCGGAGCATTATTGTTGTTTTAAGTTGTTTTGATTTTACTGTTTTCCGGTCTGTCGTTTGCTACGGTAGTCGTCGTGGGGTGCACCAAACTCTTTGCAGGTGATCTTGTCGATCTCTATTTTCCATATTCTTACGTTTTTCACCGCCGGGTCGTTGTAGTTGAATTTCATGTCGGTGTATTGTTCCATAATTATATCCAACGCCTCACGTTTTAGCTCCATCTCTTCCACAAACTCCACTTTACCCCAGGCAATTACGCTTTTGCTTTTCATCCGGTAGCTGCATGCCACCTGTTCGTGCTGAAATACCAGATCGTGCTCGGTGGAGAAGGTTACACACACATTGTTGTTCTGACGGATGGTCTCTATCGATCGTCCTTCGGGTGCCGAATGAAG
>JBDHYT010000073.1:0-9452 GCA_039811485.1 Marinilabiliaceae bacterium
CTTTTCTGATGCCGCAGTAATAGCAGTTTTTAGAGCAGATGTTCGAAAGTTCAATCAAGCCCCTGAAATATACTTCACGGCCCACCACAGCCTCCTGAACCTCGCCGGCTCTGGAAAGCAGTGCCTCATGGTTACTGCCCGAAGCTGAAATAAGATGAGTTAAATCATGTAGTGAAAACTCATTCTGCTTTAAAATGTCATGAAATAACAAATCCATCTTTTGTTCTTTTGTAGTGTAAAAATAGTAAAAAATGGTTTCCTGAGGAAGGATTGGCGGTAGGTGGATTTTTGAAATCATAAGTTGCTATACAACATGTTAATATTTTAGCACAAATCAGCCATAATTGTTAAATTTATAAAAATTTTAAACATGGTCAATCAGCAGCTTTTAGCTCCAAATAGTATTGTTGTTGTGGGTGGCTCCGATCAGGTTCAGAAACCCGGAGGAAAGATATTGTCTAATCTTCTGAAGAGTAGTTTCAAGGGTGCGCTTTATATTGTTAATCCCAAAGCCGTAAGTGTGCAGGACATTAAGTGTCACTCTTCGGTTGATGACCTTCCCGAAGGTATTGATATGGCAATACTTGCTATTCCTGCTGCTATGTGTGTTGATGCTGTAGAGACTCTTGCCCGTAAAAAACAGACACGTGCTTTTGTAATAATCTCAGCCGGTTTTGGTGAGGAGAGCCACGAGGGTGCAATCCTTGAGCAGCGTATTGTCGCTATTGTCAATAGTGTAAGCGGTGCCCTCATTGGACCCAACTGTATCGGACTGCTTACTCCGGCCCATAGCAGCGTGTTTACCGAGCCTGTTCCTGTCTTGCGCCCCGATGGTATCGATTTTATCACCGGTTCGGGAGCAACTGCCGTTTTTATTCTCGAGTCGGCAATGGGTAAGGGGCTCACATTCAACTCGGTATTTTCGGTGGGTAACAGTGCCCAGATGGGAGTTGAGGAGGTGCTTCAGTATATGGACGAAACCTATGTTCATGGTGTTAGTCCGCGGGTTAAGCTGCTCTATATGGAGAGTGTGCGTCATCCGCAGAAACTGTTGAAACATGCACGGTCGTTAACCCGCAAAGGATGCAGGATTGCAGCCATCAAAGCAGGTCAGAGTGAGGCCGGCAGCCGTGCTGCATCAAGCCATACAGGTGCTATGGCCGGCAACGATAAGGCTGTTGATGCACTGTTTGCCAAAGCGGGTATAGTAAGATGTTACGGCCGTGAAGAGCTTGTAAATGTGGCTGCTGTAATGATGTTGCCTGCTCTTGAAGGCAACCGGCTTGCCATTATAACCCATGCCGGCGGACCTGCAGTTATGCTTACCGATGCCCTTTCGCGTGGCGGGCTTGCTGTGCCTCCCATCGGCGGAGCCAAGGCTGATGAACTGCTTGGCAAACTGTTCCCCGGCTCAAGCGTTGGCAACCCCATCGATTTTCTTGCAACAGGAACTGCTTCTCAGTTGGCTGATATTATTGATGCAGTGAACAACGATTTTGACAATATCGACGGCATGGCAGTTATCTTCGGAAGTCCCGGACTGTTCAGTGCGCACGATGCCTATGAGGTGCTGCACAATAAGATGCTCTCTTCGCCCAAGCCTGTGTTTCCGGTTTTGCCCTCGGTGGTGAATGTGAAAGATGATATTGACTATTTTATATCAAAGGGTAACGTATGTTTTACCGATGAGGTACTGATGGGTGAGGCGTTGTGCAAGGTTCAGAACACCGCTTTTTTTGATGATGAATATTCTGCCCCGGCGATTGACAGGGCGGCCATACGCAGTGTGATTGAGAGCTCGGATGCCGGTTATCTGTCGCCGGATGCAGTTCAGAAGCTTCTTGATGCTGCAGGAATCAGCCGTGTTAAGGAGTTTGTTACTTCCGATGCAGGCCGTTTGGTTGGTATGGCCCATGACGCTGGTTACCCTGTTGTGATGAAGGTAGTTGGGCCTGTCCATAAGTCGGATGTGGGCGGAGTGGTGCTTAATATTTCGGATGATGAAACCCTGCTTCGCGAATTTGGCCGTATGATGAAGATAAAGGATGCTGCTGCCGTTATGATTCAGCCCATGGTTAAGGGGCAGGAGCTTTTCGTTGGTGCTTCGCGCGAAGATGGTTACGGCCATCTTGTGATGTTTGGCCTGGGTGGAATATTTGTTGAGGTGCTTAAGGATGTGAGTATTGCACTAACTCCTGTTTCGCCTGCCGAAGCCCGCAATATGATTGACGGCATTAAAGGTGCCGCCATTATAGATGGTGTGCGTGGCCGGAAAGGAATCGATAAAAATATGCTTGAAAACATCATTTTGCGTCTGTCGGTACTGCTTGAGGCAGCTCCGGAGATAGCAGAGATTGATGTTAACCCTTTGATTGGTAATGACAAAGGGGTAGTTGCTGTTGATGCCCGGATACGTGTAGGGTAGTGGAATTGTTAAAAGTTGGTATGATATAAATCATTTTGTAAAAATCGTTGAATAGGGAAACGTTAATTATATTTGTGGTGGTTACAAATCATAAGCAGATTTAATTTGTAATGATTTTAAATAGCACACAACTATCTGATTGATTGATAAATATTATACTTTCTGATTGATAGTTACTCGTTTTTTTTGAAAATGATAAGTAGTCGTAAATTAATGACATGGTATTATGGATAAAATAGGGATATTTTACGGACCCGAGAAAGGAAATGTTGAGAAGGTTGCACATTTAGTTGCCGATATTTTTGGCAAGGCCAATGTGGATCTCATTCCGGTGCGCGAGGCCGATGAGAGAATCGTAAACCGTTACAACAAGATAATATTTGGACTTTCAACTGTTGGCAAAATCAACTGGGACTCCGAAAATAAGAATACCGACTGGGATCTGTTTTTCCCAACACTGAAATTTGCCGACTGGGAGGATAAGACGGTTGCAATTTTTGGTCTTGGCGACCAGATTCAGTATCCGCACCACTTTGTCGATGCCATGGGTTGGCTTTACGATATCCTTGATGGCCTGCAGGTTACTGTAGTTGGCCAGGTTGCCGTTGACGGTTACGAATTTAAGGAGTCGGAGGCAGTGCGCAACAATATGTTTGTAGGACTTCCGCTTGATGAGGATTTCGAACAGGATCTCTCAAAAGCAAGAGTGAGTGAGTGGGTTAAAACGTTGCGAGAGAAGCACGGATTTTAATCCATCTTTTTTCAATGAAAAATTCCCGGTTATGAGCAGCAACGCTTTGATATCTCCCGAAGTTGTATCCCAGGTTCTCCAAAAATATTACGTAGAGGATCTGGCCAAGGCAACAATCCGCGAAATAGTGTCGGTCACCAACGACCTTGAGTCGTTGAGCGGGCATAAGTTTATCCGTATGGAGATGGGTGTACCCGGTCTGCCACCATCCCAAGTGGGAGTTCAGGCTGAAATTGAAGCTCTAAAGAGCAACATTGCATCTCTCTACCCTCCGGTTGAAGGTGTGGCTGAGCTCAAACAGGAGGCTTCGCGGTTTATCAAAGCATTTATGAATGTAGATATCAGCCCCAAAGGTTGTATTGCGGCAGTCGGCAGTATGCAGGGCGGCTATGCGTCGTTTTTGCTTACCGGACTAAAAGCCCCTGGCCGTCAGACCATCCTGTTTATCGACCCGGGCTTCCCTGTTCAAAAGCAGCAGGTCCGTGTGATGAATTACAAATATGAGTCGTTCGACGTGTATAAATTCCGGGGCGATAAGCTGCACGACAAGTTGGAGAGTTATCTGTCAAAGGGCGATATTGCTGCGGTAGTATATTCCAACCCCAACAACCCCACATGGATATGCCTCAACAACGATGAGCTGCGCATCATTGGTGAGTTGTGTAAAAAATATGATGTAACAGTTATTGAGGATTTGGCCTACTTCGGAATGGATTTCCGCCGCGACATATCGGTTCCGTTCCAGCCACCCTATCAGGTTTCGGTGGCCAACTATACCGATGATTACATATTGCTGATATCCAGCTCAAAAGCATTCAGTTATGCAGGCCAGCGAATGGCCGTGATATGTGTTTCTGATGCTCTGTACGACCGTCATTTTCCAAATATCAAAGAGAAACTTGGCGTTTCCCACTTTGGCACTGCCCTTATTCAAAGGGTGATTTATGCACTGTCGGCCGGTGCAGGCCATTCGTCGCAATATGCCATGGCAGCAATCCTTAAAGCTGCTTCGGATGGAAAATATTCGTTTTTATCCGAAGTAAAAGAGTATGAAATTAGGGCAAAAGAGATGAAATCACTATTTTTGTCAAACGGATTTCATATTGTTTACGACCACGATTTAGAAGAGTCACTGGCTGACGGATTTTATTTTTCATTTGGATATAAGGATTTTACCGGAGGCAGGCTGCTTCAGGAGTTGTTGTGTTACGGCATCAGTGCCATCACACTCGACAATACCGGCAGTTTGCGTCAGGGATTGAGAGCCTGCGTTTCGCAGACCGAGCGTCATCGTTTTGCCGATTTGGCAGATCGGCTGAAAGCTTTTTCTGCCGATCATAGGTGAATAGATTAGTGAATACGAATCAAACATAAAACAACAACTAAATAAATGTATCTATGGCAAAAGTAAGAGGTGCAATTGTGGTTGACACTGTAAAATGCAAAGGTTGTGACCTTTGCGCTGTCGCCTGCCCCACCGATGTTATTAAATTGGCTGTAGAAGTCAATAGTAAGGGCTATCATTATGCCTATATGCACGACCCCGACGCATGTACCGGGTGTGCCAACTGTGCGTTGGTTTGTCCCGACAGTTGCATTACTGTTTACAGGCTCAAGGCCGGTGTTACAGCTTAATTGATTTTGTTAACTGAAAAAATTCCTTATAAATGGAAGAATTGCGTTTAATGAAAGGTAACGAGGCAATAGCCGAAGCTGCCATACGCTGCGGAGTTGACGGATACTTCGGATATCCCATCACACCACAGTCAGAAATAATGGAAACACTGATGGATCTGCGCCCTTGGGAAACTACGGGAATGGTGGTTCTTCAGGCCGAGAGTGAAACATCATCAATAAATATGGTGTACGGTGGTGCCGGATGTGGCAAAAAAGTGATGACCTCATCATCGAGCCCCGGTGTGAGTCTTATGCAGGAGGGTATGACCTATCTTGCCGGTGCCGAACTGCCATGCCTGGTTGTAAACGTATCGCGTGGGGGACCGGGACTTGGCACCATCCAGCCGGCACAAAGTGATTATTTCCAGACCGTTAAAGGTGGCGGACATGGCGACTATAAAGTCATTGTACTTGCACCATCATCGGTTCAAGAGATGGCCGACTTTGTGGAGCTTGCATTCGACCTTGCGTTCAAATACCGTAACCCTGCAATGATTCTTGCCGATGGTGTTATCGGCCAGATGATGGAGAAGGTAAGACTTAAGCCCTTCAAACCCCGCTGGACCAATGAAGAGGTGGAAGCACTGCATCCCTGGGCTACAACAGGCAAAACCGATTCGCGCAACCGCAATATCATTACCTCGTTGGAACTCGACTCGGGCCGTCAGGAGAAATTCAATCATAAGCTTCAGGCAAAATATAACGAGATACGCGAGAAAGAGGTTCGCTACGAGGAGATTATGTGCGACGATGCCGAATATCTGCTTGTGGCCTACGGATCGAGTGCCCGAATTTGCCAAAAAACGGTAGAACTTGCCCGTGCCAAAGGTATTAAGGTGGGTCTGTTCCGCCCAATAACCCTCTTCCCATTCCCTAACAAGCAACTGCTGGATTACACAAGCCGGATTAAAGGCATTCTGTCGGTAGAGATGAGTGCAGGCCAGATGGTTGAGGATGTTAAACTTGCCGTTGAATGCAGGGTGCCTGTTATTCATTTCGGACGTTTTGGCGGTATTGTACATTCACCCGAAGAAGTGCTTGAGGCTCTCGAACAAAAATTAATTGGAGGAAAGTGAAATGATTGAAATAAAAGATATTGTAAAACCGGAAAATCTGGTTTATTCCAAAACTCCTGTGCTGCTCGATAATGAGATGCACTACTGTCCGGGTTGTACGCATGGCGTTGTGCATAAGCTCGTGGCAGAGGTGATTGAAGAGCTTGGAATTAAAGATACAACAATTGGTGTTGCTCCGGTAGGATGTGCCGTGCTTGCATATAATTATCTCGATATCGACTGGCAACAGGCAGCTCACGGACGCGCTCCGGCACTGGCCACTGCCATTAAGCGTCTCCGCCCCGACAGGACGGTGTTCACCTACCAGGGTGACGGCGACCTTGCAGCCATCGGTACTGCCGAGACCATTCACGCCTGCAACCGTGGCGAAAATATTGTTATCATATTTATCAATAACGGTATCTACGGAATGACAGGCGGCCAGATGGCTCCAACCACTCTTCCGGGTATGAAATCGGCAACCTGTCCCACAGGCCGTGATGCAGGCAGAGATGGCCATCCTATTAAAATTACCGACCTGATAGCCCTGTTGCCTGGCACTTGTTACGTTACCCGTCAGGCAGCCCATACTCCGGCAGCTGTTCGTCGTGCCAAGAAAGCAATAATGAAAGCTTTCCAAAACCAGCAACAAAACAAGGGAACATCATTTGTCGAAATTGTTTCAACCTGTAACTCAGGCTGGAAGATGACACCCGTTGAGGCAAATAACTGGATGGAAGCCAACATGGTGCCATTCTATCCCCTTGGCGACATGAAGGATGAATAGTATTTAAAAAAACGAATCAGATGAAAGAAGAGATAATTATAGCCGGTTTTGGCGGTCAGGGCGTCCTCTCAATGGGTAAAATACTTGCCTACAGCGGTGTGATGCAGGATATGGAGGTGTCGTGGATGCCTTCTTATGGCCCCGAGATGCGTGGCGGTACAGCCAACGTAACAGTTATTCTAAGCGATGAACGGATTAGTTCACCAATACTTCACACTTTCGATACTGCCGTGATACTCAACCAGCAGTCGCTCGATAAGTTTGAGAGTGCAGTGAAACCCGGAGGAGTGCTTATCTACGACAGCAACGGTATCACACGCCATCCAAACCGCTCAGACATAAGCATCTACAGAATTGATGCCGCCGAAGAATCAACAAAGATGCAGAGCTCTAAGACATTCAACATGATTGTATTAGGCGGCTACCTAAAGGTTAAGCCAGTGGTGAAAATCGAAGATGTAATGAAAGGACTCAAAAAGTCTATTCCTGAGCGTCACCATCACACCCTTCCACTCAACGAAAGGGCTATCAACCGTGGAGGTGAAATTATTACCCGCGTGAATTGACGATTTTTTGAACTGTATAAAAAAACACCTCATCGAAAGTGAGGTGTTTTTTTATGGTTAAGCAGTTGTTGATTAAGGCACAAGCTTATCAAGCAACCCGGTCGAGCGGTCGATCTCCTCCTGCGGGAGGTCGTAATTGCGCAACGACCCGGCAAAATACTGGTCGTAGGCCACCATGTCAATCAACCCGTGCCCGGAAAGGTTGAACAGGATGGTCTTCTCTTTGCCCTCTTCTTTGGCTTTCAGCGCCTCCTGAATGGCAACAGCAATTGCATGGGTTGATTCGGGTGCAGGAATTATTCCTTCAGCTCTTGAGAAAAGTACACCGGCTTCAAAGGTCTCTTTCTGTTTAACAGCCCTTGCATCGATATAACCATCGCGACGAAGCTGGCTCACTAATGTTCCTGCTCCGTGGTAGCGCAATCCTCCCGCATGAATGGCCGCCGGGGTGAAGTCGTGACCAAGTGTGTACATCGGTAGCAGTGGTGTAAGTCCCACGTTATCACCAAAATCATATTCAAACACTCCGCGTGTCAGCTTGGGGCATGATGCCGGCTCGGCTGCTATAACCTCAATGTCTCGACCTCCTGTGAGTTTATGACGAAGGAACGGGAAGGCGATACCCGAGAAGTTCGATCCGCCGCCGAAGCAGCCTATCACCACATCAGGGTAATCGCTCACCATCTCCATCTGTTTTTCTGCCTCTAGGCCAATAATAGACTGATGCAGAATCACATGGTTCAGGACGCTTCCAAGTGTGTATCGTGTATCAGGATTTGTAACTGCTGCTTCAACAGCTTCCGAAATGGCTATGCCAAGACTTCCGGTGGAGTCGGGATGAAGTGCAAGCACTTTGCGGCCTGCATCGGTAAACGGGCTTGGCGATGGAATTACCTCAGCACCATAAGTCTGCATTATCATTTTACGGTAAGGCTTCTGCTCGTAGCTAATCTTTACCATAAACACCTTCAGGTCGAGGCCGAAGTGTTTGCAGGCTATACTCAATGCACTTCCCCACTGGCCGGCACCTGTTTCGGTGGTTATGTGTTTTATTCCCTGCATCTTGTTGTAATATGCCTGCGGAATGGCCGAGTTGAGTTTGTGCGACCCCACAGGGCTTACACTCTCATTTTTGAAATATATTTTGGCAGGGGTGTCAAGTGCCTTTTCCAGTCCCGATGCTCTTACAAGCGGCGTAGGACGGTATATTTTATAAAGGTCGATAACCTCGTCGGGAATCTCTATGAAACGCTCTTTTGAGAACTCTTGTTTTACCAGCTCTTTGGCAAATAAGCCCTCCATCTCTTCCGGTTTAAGCGGCTGTTTTGTTGCCGGATGCAGCATGGGCAGAGGCTGGTTTACCATATCGGCAGCAATGTTGTACCATGCGCGTGGCATCTCCGATTCGGGTAACAGGATTTTTTTTGTAGTTTTCATTTTTATAGATTGTTAAATGGTTTGCACAAAAAAAGCCGATGGTGGTTTCCATCGGCTTTGAAATATTTTAAATAAGCATACGAAAATTATCCACCTGTTATGTTAACGGGTGTCTGCGCCAATATTTATTAATAGCAAGTGTGCTCATTATTCGTCGTTTTGATAAATGCAATGTTAATGATTTAATACTTAAAGTCCAAGAAAAATTACAATTTTTTGTTTGATGATTTGCACAACTAATATTAAAAATGTTTAGGTTTGAAATCTGATAATAAATAAATAATTATATGAAACCAATAAAGGGATTAGTTCCGTTTTCGGTGTGGCTGATGGCAGCTATGTTGCTCTATTACATCTACAAAGTACATTTTGATACTGTAATGACCTTTGCATTTTCGGGTTACCACTATTTTATGGTTTTAGGGTTAGCTCTGCTGGGCATACTGACCATTATGGGTGTGATGTTTAAAAACGACATTATGTCAATCATTGGTGGAATCGGAATTGCATTAATTGCCATAGCACTGGTGTTTGTTGGTGGTTTTTCGTTAGACAAACTGCAGGCTGAACTGACGATATTTGTGGCAGGCGTATATTTTGCAGCCCGAGGCAGAGGGTGAGGATAGTTGACAGTTGACAGTTGACAGTTGAGAGTGGAAAGTGGAAAGTGGAAAGTGTGTACTTCCCTACCAGGAGTTGACCGTTTTGATTAATAATTAAAGTTGTTTATTCAATTAATCACTATCGGACAAAT
>JBDHYT010000074.1:0-9400 GCA_039811485.1 Marinilabiliaceae bacterium
CATCACCACCTATTCCCCATGGAAGGCCTCGCTCTGTCATTATCTGGTAATGATTTGCTCCTCCGTTGATGGTAATGGATTTCCCTATAACCAACGGATGCCACACTCCAAGTGTATTTGGGAAACTGGAGCCGGGTTGGATGGTGATGTCGGCGGTAAGTTCTATCTCGTCGCCATCGGCCACTGTTTTAAGAGCTTGCAAAAAAGCACCACCGTCACCTACCTTAATGATATTTCCTGTCTGCAGCAAAACTGCCCGACCACCACTTTTATTACAGGTGGTTACTGCTTTTACATCAAAAACCTCAGGAATCCCGTCCTCTTCGGAGATTTCGATATAATCTTCGGGTACCGACACAAATGTAATCGACGATTCTTCTGCAACCGAACGACTTTGGCTCTTCATCTGTCCAAAAACAGTTGCACCATACATTACCACACAAAACAATACTATATTTCTCATTATCACACAATAATAATTTGCTTGATTACACCCTTTTAGTCAAATTCAACATAGCGTTTTTACGTTGTAAAACCGAAATGGTTGTATTAAATCACACTTATTTTTGGTTTTAATGAAAAAACCTGATTTACGCAGTCCTCAAAGAAAAAAGGCTACCCTAAGGCAGCCTTTCATCTATCTGATAGTTAGAAAATTACTTCTTAACTACTTTTTTGTAGCCATAGATTGCACTTTCGCCAAGTTGCTCCTCGATACGAAGAAGCTGGTTATACTTAGCCATACGGTCTGAACGGCTCAACGAACCAGTCTTAATCTGGCCGCTGTTGGTAGCAACTGCAATATCGGCAATGGTTGAGTCCTCAGTCTCACCCGAACGGTGCGATGTAACCGAAGTGTAACCTGCACGGTGAGCCATCTCGATAGCATCAAGAGTCTCGGTAAGTGTACCAATCTGGTTAACTTTGATAAGGATTGAGTTGGCAGCACCAAGCTCGATACCCTTCTTCAGGTACTCAACGTTGGTTACGAACAAGTCGTCGCCCACGATTTGGCATTTGTGGCCGATTTTGTTGTTCAGCTTAACCCAGCCGTCCCAGTCGTTTTCGCCACAACCATCCTCGATAGAGTCGATAGGATATTTCTCAACCAAAGAGGCAAGGAATTCTACCTGCTGGTCGTTGGTACGCTTAGCACCGTTTGCACCTTCGAATTTGGCATAGTTATAAACGCCATTTTCAAAGAACTCAGAAGCGGCACAGTCAAGAGCGATGGAGATTTCGCCACCTTCGCAGGCACGTCCTGGTTTGTAACCGGCTTTTTTGATAGCTTCGATGATGCTGTTAAGAGCATCCTCAGTTCCGTCAAGTGCGGGAGCAAAACCACCCTCGTCGCCCACGGCAGTACTAAGGTTACGGTCGTGAAGAACTTTCTTCAGGCTATGGAATACCTCGGCCCCCATACGAAGTGCTTCGCGGAAAGTTTTAGCACCAACGGGACGAATCATAAACTCCTGGAATGCGATAGGCGCATCAGAGTGTGAACCTCCGTTGATGATGTTCATCATTGGAACAGGAAGAGTTTTGGCGTTGGTACCGCCAATGTAGCGATAAAGTGGCATATCGAGGTAAGCTGCGGCAGCATGGGCAACAGCCAATGATACGCCCAGAATTGCGTTGGCACCAAGTTTCGACTTGGTTTTTGTTCCGTCCATTGCAATCATTTTGCGGTCGATGCCAACCTGATCAAGAGCATTCATGCCAATGATGGCAGGAGCAATGATGTTATTGACATTTTCAACAGCTTTAAGAACACCTTTACCAAGGTAACGGCCTTTGTCACCATCGCGAAGCTCAAGAGCCTCATTTTCGCCAGTAGAGGCACCGCTTGGTACTGCAGCACGACCTTTGAATCCACTCTCTAACAGTACTTCAACCTCTAAGGTAGGATTACCGCGCGAATCAAGAATTTCGCGAGCATGAACATTAGCAATTTGTCCCATAATCGAATTTGTTTATGATTAAAAATGTAAAGTAATAATCAAAAAAAGTATAATTGCTGTCATTTTGAAATTACAGCACACAAAAATAAGAAAAAAGGGAAAGAATCCATAGATTACTTTCCCCTTTTAGTCTGAAAATATTATTCAACACACCACTGTGTCGATTATTGAGCAGATGGTGTCTCTTCGCCTTTTTTGCGACGGCTGCGGCGTGTCTTCTTCTTGTCGTCAGAAGATGCTGCGGCGCCAAGCATATTAGCGTTGTAGTCCACAAGCTCGATGTAGCACATCTCTGCCGCGTCACCCAAACGGTTACCCAGTTTAAGTATGCGGGTGTAACCACCTGGGCGGTTACCAACTTTTTCGCTCACTTCAGTAAACAGCTCTTTTACGGCAAATTTATTCTGAAGGTAGCTGAAGACAACACGCATAGCATGCGTCTTCTCCTCTACTGTTGCGAGGTTTTGTGTCTTAGCGATAAGCGGTTCCGCATAAATCCGCAAAGCTTTGGCTTTAGCTACAGTGGTTTTGATACGCTTATGCAATATAAGCGAACTTGCCATGTTAGCCAGCATAGCTTTACGATGGGAGCTTGTTCTACCAAGATGATTGAATTTCTTATTATGTCTCATCGTAATTACTCTTTGTCTAGTTTATACTTTACGGTGTCCATGCCAAATGAAAGGTTTAGACCAACAAGAAGGTCGTCAAGTTCGGTAAGCGATTTCTTTCCGAAGTTTCTGAACTTAAGCAGATCGTTTCTATGGAATGTCACCAATTCACCAAGTGTTTCGACATCGGCTGCCTTAAGGCAGTTCAAAGCCCTCACTGAAAGATCCATGTCAACAAGCTTGGTTTTAAGAAGCTGGCGCATGTGCAGTACCTCCTCGTCAAACTCTTCGTTGCCATATTTCTCGTCCGATTCGAGTGTAATCTTCTCGTCGGAGAATAGCATGAAGTGATAAATAAGGATTTTAGCTGCCTCTTTCAAAGCATCCTTGGGATGAATTGAACCATCGGTAGTGATTTCGAAGACCAACTTTTCGTAGTCGGTTTTTTGCTCCACCCTGTAGTTTTCTACGGTATATTTCACATTCTTGATAGGAGTGTGAATTGAGTCGATTGCAATAACTCCAAACTCGTCATCGGCCGATTTATTCTCCTCACTGGGTATATAGCCTCTGCCCTTATTGATGACAAAGGTCATGTTGAAGTTAACTTCAGGATTAAGGGTTGCGATAACAAGCTCGGGGTTTAGCACCTCAAAGCCTGTTAGAGCCTGGTTAAAGTCTCCTGCAACGATTTGCTCCTTTCCAGAAAAGTGAACAGTCACCTTCTCGGAGTCAATCTCCATATTGGTTCTTTTAAACCCAATTTGCTTAAGGTTAAGAATAATCGATGTCACGTCGTCAACAACTCCGGGAATTGTTGAAAACTCGTGATCAACACCTTCTATTTTGATAGTAGTTATTGCGTATCCTTCAAGCGAAGAGAGCAAAATTCTTCTTAGGGCATTTCCAACGGTAATACCATATCCGGGCTCAAGGGGACGGAATTCGAAACGACCGAATTTGTCGTCGGACTCGAGCATAATGACTTTGTCTGGTTTTTGGAAAGCTAATATTGCCATAAGAATTAATTATTTAGAATATAAGTCTACTATCAATTGTTCTTTGATATTTTCCGGTATATCAGACCTTTCTGGCATGTTCAAGAATCTTCCGGTCATGGTGTGGCGATCCCACTCCATCCACGAATAACGCTGAACGTTAGAACTAGTCAAAGACGATGCAATTACTTCAAGAGATTTTGATTTCTCGCGAACTCCGATAATCTGTCCTGCTTTAAGGGTATATGATGGAATATTAACCACCTCACCATCAACAGTAATGTGACGGTGTCCTACCAGCTGACGGGCTGCTGCACGGGTAGGAGCAATACCAAGACGATAAACTACATTATCCAAACGTGATTCGAGCAAACCAAGCAATACCTCACCGGTAACACCTTTAGAACGTTTTGCTTTAACAAACAGGTTGCTAAACTGACGCTCAAGAAGGCCGTAGGTATATTTGGCTTTCTGCTTCTCTTTTAGCTGAGTTCCATACTCAGATGTTTTTTTACGGCGGTTAAGACCGTGTTGTCCCGGAGGATAGTTTTTCTTTTCGAAAACCTTGTCGGGACCGTAAATTGCCTCACCGAATTTACGGGCAACTTTTGTTTTTGGACCAATAAATCTAGCCATTCTTATAAATTTTTGATTTCAAATTTTTGACTTTAAATGATGAATATGGCAGCCGCTAGATTATAAGAGAAATGAAAATCATATAACCAATCATTATTCAAAATTCAAATCAAAACTTATGGTTAATAACTAGTAATTAAACTCTACGTCTCTTTGGAGGACGACATCCGTTGTGTGGTAGCGGAGTAACATCTACAATCTCAGTCACCTCGATACCTGCAGCATGAATTGAGCGAATAGCTGATTCGCGGCCGTTACCCGGTCCTTTAACGTATGCCTTTACTTTGCGCAATCCTAAATCGAATGCAACCTTTGCACAATCAGCAGCGGCTGTCTGTGCAGCATAGGGAGTGTTCTTTTTTGAACCTCTGAAACCCATTTTACCTGCGCTAGACCAAGAAATAACCTGTCCGTTGGCAGTGGTCAATGCAACTATGATATTGTTGAACGAAGAATGGATGTGAGCCTGACCTTGGGCTTCAACTTTTACCACTCTTTTCTTTTGTGTTCCTGCTTTCTTTGCCATGTCAACTATTATTTAGTAGCCTTCTTCTTGTTAGCAACAGTTTTTTTCCTGCCTTTGCGTGTACGGGCATTGTTCTTGGTCGATTGACCGCGAACAGGCAAACCGTTACGGTGACGGACACCACGGTAGCAACCGATATCCATCAGGCGTTTAATATTCAACTGGACTTCAGAGCGCAGTTCACCTTCAATTTTATATGAAGAACCAATAATATCACGAACGTCCTGAATCTGTGTGTCAGTCCATTCTTTAACTTTTACATCACGGTCGATCCCGGCCTTCTCGAGAATTTTGTTAGCTGTGCTCCGGCCAATACCATAGATGTAAGTCAATGCGATTTCGCCACGTTTATTTACGGGCACATCAACTCCAGCAATTCTTGCCATACTTTCTTAATTTTTACCCTTGACGTTGTTTAAACTTCGGATTCTTTTTGTTAATCACATACAAGCGACCTTTGCGTCTTACGATCTTGCAATCTTCGCTCCTCTTTTTTATAGATGCTCTTACCTTCATGACGAAAATAATTTATTTGTATCTGTACGATATACGTCCTTTTGTCAAATCATAGGGCGACATCTCAACCTTCACACGGTCGCCAGGCAGAATCTTGATGTAATTCATACGCATCTTGCCCGAGATATGTGCTGTGATAACATGCCCATTTTCAAGTTCCACACGAAACATCGCGTTGGATAGTGCTTCGATGATTGTACCGTCTTGCTCTATTGAGGACTGTTTTGGCATAAACTCTTATTTATTTTTTTCAGACTGCAAATGTAGTATTTCTTCTACAAATAAAAAACTCGATAAAATATCGGCGGCCCCTTTACGAATGGCAATAGTATGCTCAAAATGAGCCGAAGGACGCCTGTCGGAGGTACGGATGGTCCATCCGTCCTGCTCCTGCACAATATGACGCTTGCCCAGGTTGATCATAGGCTCAATCGCAATAACCATACCGCTTTGAAGCTTGGGACCATACCCACGGCGGCCATAATTGGGCACCTCAGGCTCTTCGTGAAGATTCCGACCAACACCATGTCCAACCATCTCTCTTACAACAGAATAGCCAAACGACTCGGTATAGGTCTGTACTGCATGACCGATATCGCCAATACGGTTACCTTCAACCGCCATTTCGATACCTTTATATAGTGATTCTTTAGTGATTTTTAACAGTTTTTCTGTCTCTTCACTAATAGTACCTACAGCAAAAGTATAGGCTGAGTCACCATAAAAACCATTAAGCAGTACTCCACAATCAACTGATACAATATCGCCTTCCTTCAACTGAACATTATTGGGAATACCATGAACCACCTGTTCGTTAACCGATGTACATAATGTATTAGGGAAACCATTGTAGTTCAGAAATGCCGGAACAGCTCCGTTATCCCTGATAAAACCCTCTGCAATTCTGTCCAACTCCAACGTAGAGACTCCTGGCCTCACAGCCTTTGCAACTTCACCCAGGGTTCTAGCAACCAACATGTTGCTAGCCCTGAGGAGTTCAATCTCTTCGTCGGTTTTTAAATATATCATCTTACCAAATAATCATGAGAGATTAATAAACAGCCGGTCCTGCAGCTGTACGACCCATTATACGGCCCGATTTGAGCAATCCGTCGTAGTGGCGCATCAGCAGGTGACTCTCAATTTGCTGGAGTGTGTCTAACACAACGCCAACAAGAATCAGAAGTGATGTTCCTCCGTAGAAGTGCGCAAACGATGGCTCAATACCCGACATCATTGCAAATGCAGGTAGTATAGCCACTAAAGCCAGAAATACTGAGCCTGGAAGAGTAATCTTCGACATCACCGAGTCAAGGTATTCGGCCGTTTTCTTACCTGGTTTAACACCTGGTATAAAACCTCCGTTACGTTTCATATCCTCGGCCATTTGGGTAGGATTGATGGTAATGGCGGTATAGAAATAGGTGAATACAATAATCAGAAATGCAAAGATCAGATTATACCAGAATCCTGTAAAGTTACCGAAGATTGCAGCAACGCCAGAGGCTGACTCGCTATCAACAAAACCGGCAAAAGTTACGGGCAGGAACATAATTGCCTGGGCAAAAATGATGGGCATAACGCCGGCTGCATTAACTTTCAACGGTATATATTGGCGCACTCCGCCATACTGTTTGTTACCAACGATTCTTTTGGCATACTGCACGGGCACTTTGCGTGTTCCCTGCACCAAAAGAATAGCTCCGATAAAGACAAAAAACAGGATTACAATTTCAACGAGCAACATGACTAATCCACCACTACCGCCTGCCGCGCTTAACTTAGTAGATAACTCCGCCACAAGAGACATTGGCAAACGGGCGATGATACCAACCATGATAATCAAAGAAATACCATTACCGATACCTTTATCGGTAATCCTCTCACCGAGCCACATAACAAACATAGTACCGGCAGTAAGAATGATTGTACTTGTAACAGTAAACATCACACCGCTGATGGCAAATGCGCTGGCCGGCAACTGCATGTGCAGGTTGGCCAGGTAGCTTGGAGCCTGGATGATAAGGATACCTACAGTTAGGTAACGTGTAATCTGATTAATTTTGCGACGTCCGCTTTCGCCTTCTTTCTGAAGTCGCTGAAAATACGGGATTGCAATACCCAACAGCTGAATAACAATTGAGGCAGAGATGTAGGGCATGATACCCAATCCGAGAATTGATGCGTTAGAAAAAGCACCACCCGAAAACATATCAAGCAGTCCTAAAACGCCTTCACTTGTTTGTGCTTTCAAAGCACTCAACTGGGCAGGGTCTATCCCCGGCAACACAACAAAAGAACCAAGACGATAAATTAGCAGGAGTCCTAACGTTGTTAGGATCCTGCTTTTAAGTTCTTCGATTCTCCAAATGTTGCGAATGGTGTCAATTAGTCTCATTCGATTACAATTTTACTACGGTTCCTTGAGCCGCTTCGATGGCAGCAACCGCTGATTGAGAGAATGCGTGAGCCGTTACATTAAGCTTGGAAGAAAGAGTTCCGTTGCCAAGGATTTTGACAACATCGTTCTTGCTAACAAGACCGGCTTCTATCAATACTTCTGGATTGATATCCGACACGTTCTTTTTCTCAGCAAGTGCCTGTAGCACCTCAATATTAATTGCTTTATACTCTATGCGGTTAACGTTTTTAAATCCGAATTTAGGAACACGTCTCTGCAAAGGCATCTGACCCCCCTCGAATCCAAACTTCCGTGAATAACCTGATCTGGACTGCGCTCCCTTGTGTCCGCGGGTAGATGTACCACCACGTCCGGAACCTTGTCCGCGACCAATTCTCTTCTCAGAATGAGTCGATCCTTTAGCAGGTGTTAAATTACTTAGATTCATATTTTTCCTTTCTAATTCGTTCTACACAAATTATTTTTCTACTCTAACAAGATGTTTCACTTTTTCAACCATACCTAGTATGGTAGGAACATCTTCGTGTTCAACTGTCTGTTGCATCTTGCGAAGACCCAACGACTCAAGAACGCGCTTTTGTCTCTGAGTAGAACCAATGCTGCTCTTTACCTGAGTTACTTTAATTTTTGCCATGATGTTTTGCTTAACCGTTAAACACTTTATCCATAGTTACACCACGGTGCTGGGCAACGGTACGGGCATCACGAAGCTCCATAAGTGCTTCGATAGTAGCTTTTACCAGGTTATGAGGATTGGATGATCCTTTAGATTTTGCAAGAACGTCGGTTACGCCAACACTCTCAAGCACCGCACGCATCGCACCACCGGCAGTCAAACCTGTACCGTGCGAAGCTGGTTTCATAAATACGCTGGCACCACCAAAACGGGCTGTCTGCTCGTGGGGTATAGTACCTTTTAGAATAGGTACTTTAACCAGATTTTTCTTAGCAGACTCAACAGCCTTGGCAATAGCGGCAGTTACCTCACCTGCTTTACCCAGACCCCAGCCGACAATGCCATTTTCGTCACCAACAACTACAATTGCAGAGAAACTAAACGTACGTCCACCTTTGGTAACCTTAGTTACACGATTGATAGCTACTAAACGGTCCTTTAATTCAAGGTCGTTGGTACTTCTTACTCTTTTACTATTTCCTGCCATAGTCATTAGAATTTAAGGCCTGCCTCACGGGCAGCTTCGGCCAGTTGTTTTACTCTACCATGAAAAAGATATCCGTTACGGTCGAACACCACAGCCTGAATACCTGCTGCTGCTGCATTGGCGGCTATCTGCTTGCCAACGGCTGCAGCGATTTCAGTCTTTGTACCTTTAACAGAGGCAATATCTTTTGACAATGATGTAGCAGAGGCAAGCGTGCGGCCGGCTACGTCATCAATCAGCTGTACAGAAATCTGTTTGTTGCTTCTGAACACTGACATCCTTGGTCTCTCAGCGGTACCGGAAACGATTGTTCTGATACGCGTTTTTATTTTGTTTCTTCTCTCTATTTTCGAAAAAGCCATAACTCTAAAAATTAACCAGATTAAACTTTAGCAGATTTACCAGCCTTACGACGAACAACTTCACCAATAAACCGTACTCCTTTACCTTTGTATGGCTCAGGACGACGGAACGATCTGATTTTGGCACATACTTGTCCTAAAAGCTGCTTGTCGGCTGACTCCAAAGTAATGATCGGGTTACTCTTCCGGTCGGTTACAGCTTCTA
>JBDHYT010000075.1:0-9384 GCA_039811485.1 Marinilabiliaceae bacterium
ATGGGCAATATCCTTAAAAAAGAACAAACTGTTAATGGAAGTTCTGTTGCATCTTCCCATACATATCACTATATTTATGATGGAAACAGACCCAACTCTGCAAGTATGATTGGCAGTAGCAGATACGACATACCCGCCAACTGGCCGCAGCCGCCGGTGAAGAACAAGCCGGGAGACGTGCCTGGTTCGCCGGTGCAGTACGGTCCTTCCATCAACCCCGACGATGTGGAGCCCGGGTGTTGTACCATATAGATTAATTGACCATGAATAGTAAAAAATAATCTTTCTTAGGGTTTTTGGTCGAAAAGTGTGTGTGGTTTTTAATTTGCATATTAATTTTAGGGGGTAGTGAAGAAAATTTAATGGTAAAATAAAAAAACACCCCGAAAAATACACGGTGTATTTCAAAAACACATATTTTTGCAGCATAAAGAAATAAATATACGACCGATGGCAACTTTACGATTTCAGGCATTAACCGACCTTCTGAAAAAACTGCCCAAAGAGGTGCAGATTCCCAACAAACGAGTTACCGAATATTTCAACGAGATGGTTTTTGCCGATGAGGCGATGGTGCATCATCTCTCTCGTGATATATACCGGCAGGTGAAGGAGGCGATTCAAAAGGGTGAGCCGATAGACCGAAAAACTGCCGATGGTGTGGCAGCAGGTATGAAAGCCTGGGCCATATCGAAAGGAGCTACCCATTACACTCACTGGTTTCAGCCGCTATCGGAAAGCACAGCCGAGAAACACGACGGTTTTATCGATTTCTCGTTTGGCGACAATATTGTGGAGGATTTTCCAGGGAAGCTGCTTGTTCAGCAAGAACCCGATGCCTCGTCGTTCCCCAACGGTGGTATCCGCCAGACATTTGAGGCACGGGGTTATACCGCATGGGATGTGTCGTCGCCTGCATTCATTGTAGGTAAAACACTCTGTATCCCCACTGTGTTCGTTTCGTTCACTGGCGATGCCCTCGACTATAAAACCCCGTTGCTCAAGGCTCTCTATGCTGTTGATAAGGCCGCTGTGGATGTGTGTCAGTATTTTGATAAAAACGTTACTAAAGTAACAGCATACCTTGGATGGGAGCAGGAGTTCTTCCTGGTGGACGAAGGCCTTTACATGGCGCGCCCCGACCTTATGCTTACGGGCAGAACTTTGATGGGCCACTCTTCGGCTAAGGATCAACAACTTGAGGATCATTATTTTGGCTCTATTCCCGAGCGTGTTACAGCATTCCTTGTTGAGCTTGAGTATGAGTGTCATCGATTGGGCATTCCTATCAAAACCCGTCACAACGAGGTGGCACCCAATCAGTTTGAGCTAGCACCAATTTACGGGGAGGCTAACCTTGCCAACGACCACAACCAGCTTGTGATGGATATTATGAAGCGGGTAGCCCGTCATCACGAGTTTATGGTGCTGCTTCACGAAAAGCCGTTTGCCGGAGTTAATGGCTCGGGCAAACACAACAACTGGTCGCTGGGAACCGATACAGGCGTCAATCTGTTTTCACCGGGTAAAAACCCGAAGAGTAACATGTTGTTTCTCACCTTCTTAGTGTGCAGCATGAGGGCTGTGTATAAAAACCAGGATCTTCTCAGGGCGGTGATTCTCAATGCCTCCAATTCGCACCGCTTGGGAGGCCATGAAGCTCCGCCTGCCATTATGTCGGTTTTTCTTGGAAGTCAGCTTAGTGCTGCTCTCGACAGTATTGTTGAGAAGGTGTCGGACATGAAGATGACTCCCGAGGAGAAGACCAATCTTAAGCTTGGTATAGGCCGTATCCCCGAAATATTATTAGACAATACCGACCGTAACCGCACATCGCCGTTTGCATTCACCGGAAACCGCTTTGAGTTTCGTGCAGTAGGTTCGTCGGCCAACTGTGCCGGATCGCTTACCGTGCTGAATGCCATAATGGCCGATCAGCTTCGCGAGTTTAAAAAAGAGGTTGATGCGCTAATCGAAAAGGATGTCAAGAAGGATGAGGCTATTTTTCAGATTATCAGAAAATATATAATCGAATCACGCCCAATCCATTTCGATGGCGACGGATATTCGGAGGCCTGGCGTCAGGAGGCAGCCCGCAGAGGATTGACCAACATAATTAATGTGCCTGAATCGATAAGTAAACTTATGTCGGCACAGGCTCAAAAAGTGCTTGTAGGCGGTGGCGTGATGTCGGAAAGGGAGCTTGAGGCGCGCTATGAGGTTGAGATGGAGAAATTTGTCAAAAAAGTGCAGATTGAGGCGCGTGTGTTGGGCGACTTGGTTATCAACCATATTGTTCCTACAGCAATTGCATATCAGAATGTGTTGATACAGAATGTTATTGGCATGAAAGAGGTGTTTGGTGAGTCGGAACTCAACATGCTTCTTGGTTCGCGCAAAGATCATATCCGTGAGATTTCCAACCATGTAACTGCCATCAAACAGAAGGTGCACGATATGATTGAAGCCCGTAAGGTGTGTAATAAAATTGAAAATGAGCCGGAGAAGGCCTTTGCCTACGATTCGCAGGTGCGCCCTTATCTGGAGGAGATTCGCTATCACGTCGATAAACTAGAGTTAACCATCGATAACGAGATGTGGCCTTTGCCAAAATACCGCGAACTGCTCTTCTTCCGTTGAACCTTTACTAAACCTTTATAAACTGAAAGAGGCGTTGGAACTTATGTTTTGACGCTTTTTTCTGTTTATGGATGCAATATATTATCTCTTTTGTGCGTTTAGTGGTTATGTAGTTTGCCCTACTGGCAGGCTTTGTTTATTTTTATCCTGAAAAAATCAGGTTGTGATATGAAATTCCGATACCCAATTGTTATACGTCTCGTTATAAGTGTTGTTGCTGTGCTTGCAATGGTTGCATGCGGTTCGGGGCGTGCTGCAAAAGCCATAAAAAGTTACGACATAGGTGAGTATCACCGTGCCGAAGGAATGCTGAAGACGGCATACAAAAACGAGAAGCAGAAATATTCGAAAGGCGAATTCTCCTTTTATCTTGGCGAATGTTACCGAAAACTTGGTATGCCGAAGAAGGCAGCTTCAAGCTATGGCAAAGCAATACGTTCAAAGTATTCCAATTCTGATGCTTTGTTGTATATGGCTGCTGCTCTCAGGCAGACGGGTGAAATAGATAAGGCTATCGATGCATATACCCAATATATAGATAAAAACCCTTTCAATATATTGGCTGACAATGGGTTGAAGTCTTGTCGCATGGTTCTCGAAGCACCTGTCACCGGGCCATGGATAGTTGAGAAGGTGGTTCCTTTTTCGTCGAAATTCTCCGACTATGCACCTGCCTATGCAGGATCAAACTACGACCAGGTTTATTTTACCAGTATGCGCTCCGATAAGAAGAAGCGAAAGCTCAATCGTGTAACAGGTCAGGGCAACTCATCGATTTTTGTGAGCAGGCTCGATGGCAAAGGCGTATGGTCCAAGCCCGAAAGGGTAGAGGAACCCATTGCATCACCTTTTGACGATGGCACACCCGGTATAAGTTTCGACGGGAAAAAGATGTATTTCACCCGGTGTCCCTACGACAACACAAAACCTAATACTGCCGAGGTGTTTGAGGTTGAGCGGACCGGTGGGAAATGGGGCGATCCGCAGCGGCTTTTGCCGGGAGGCGATTCTCTGATGATGGCGCATCCTGCCATATCGCCCGATGGCAATACTCTGTACTTTGTGTCGGAACGTGCAGGAGGGTTTGGTGGCAAAGATATCTATAAAACAGTAAAGATTGACGGAGAATGGACTGCTCCTCAAAATCTGGGAGGCATTATCAACACTAAGGGCGATGAGATGTTTCCTTATGTAAGTGCCTCAGGAACACTCTATTTTGCATCAAATGGTCATGTGGGGTTTGGCGGTCTCGATATATTCAGGGTTGATGTTGACGAGAAGGGCAACGAAAAGGTTGTTAATCTCGGAAGCCCGATTAATAGCGAATCCGACGATTTCGGAATTGTTTTTCAGGGTAACAAAGGTGCTGGCCTATTCTCAAGTAACCGTGGTAGTGCAAAAGGAATCGACAATATCTATTCGTTTGTAACTCCCGAAGTAACTCTTACTCTGAATGGTACACTTCAGTTTCCTGCCAACAGAGAGAATAAGGATGCTGTGGTGAGGCTTGTGGGAACCGATGGTACAAATATTAAACTACCTCTTGGCAGCGACGGTTCGTTTGGTGCTCCTTTGGCCAAAGAAACCGATTATGTGGTGCTGGCATCTGCTCCGGGCTTCTACAACACAAAAGAGAATTTCTCCACCGGCCAGCCAAGCGAGAGCCGTATTTACGATGTCAGAATAAAGATGAGTGCGGCTGATGAGGTGATGACCTTTGAACCGCTTTACTTCCAGAAAGGCAGTACTGTTCCGGTAGGCGATATTGGCAATATAGTCAACCGTGCAGCCAACTATCTGAAAGGCAATCAAAAGTATAGAATCGACATACGTTGTCACACATCATCATCGGGTAAAGACGATAACGACATTAAGCTGGCCGACCAGCGTGGTGAAGCGGTTACCGGACTGCTTAAGGCCGCCGGAATAGACCAGTTGCGTATCTCTGTTGATGCCGTTGGTTCGCAGGAGCCGGCAGTAGTAACTCCCGAAATGTTGCAGCGGCATCCATTGCTGAAAAAAGGCGAACAGATAACATCGCAGGTTTTGAGGAGGTTGAAGGTGAATGACCGTAAGGATGTGGAGCAATTGAACGATAGAGTTGAGCTGGTTCTTATCGTCAAATAAAAGAGATGTTGCTCCGGGGTTGATGATGCCGAAGAAAATTGCTAATTTTATGCCGCGAAAAGAAGAGTCATCATTATAAAACGATATCCGTGAGTTCAGATTCAAGGTATAACAGGCGAGGAGTTTCCGCATCAAAAGAGGATGTGCACAATGCCATCAAGAATATAGATAAGGGCTTGTACCCTAAGGCTTTCTGTAAAATAATACCCGATATTATCGGTGGCAGCAGCGACCATTGCAACATTATGCACGCCGATGGTGCCGGTACTAAGTCGTCGCTTGCATATATCTATTGGAAAGAGACCGGCGACATGAGCGTTTGGAAGGGTATTGCCCAGGATGCCATTGTGATGAATCTTGACGACCTGCTTTGTGTGGGTGCAACCGATAATATCCTGGTGTCGTCAACCATCGGAAGAAACAAAAACCTTATTCCCGGCGAAGTGATATCTGCCATTATCAGTGGTACCGACGAGCTGCTTGCCGAACTGCGCGAAATGGGTATTTCGATATATCCTACCGGAGGCGAGACTGCCGATGTGGGCGACCTAGTGAAGACCATAATCGTTGACAGCACCGTTACATGCCGCATGAAACGCAGCGATGTCATTTCCAACGACCGCATCCGGCCGGGCGATGTAATCGTAGGCCTTGCCTCTTCAGGACAAGCCACTTACGAGAAGGAGTATAACGGAGGTATGGGCAGCAACGGACTTACCAGTGCCCGTCACGATGTGTTTGGTTCATATCTGAAAGCGAAATATCCAGAGAGTTACGATGCTATGGTGCCGGACGACTTAGTCTATTCGGGCGGCTGCAAATTGACCGATGCTGTTGATGGTTCGCCTCTTGATGCCGGTAAACTTGTGCTGTCACCCACACGTACCTACGCTCCTGTAATCAAGAAGATACTTGATGAGATGCGGGCTGATATCCACGGAATGGTTCACTGTTCGGGCGGTGCACAGACCAAAGTCCTCCATTTTGTTGACGATCTTCACGTGATTAAGGATAATCTGTTTCCGGTTCCGCCGCTCTTTAAACTGATTCACCAACAATCGGGAACAGAATGGAGCGAGATGTACAAAGTATTCAATGTGGGACACCGGATGGAGATATATCTATCGCCCGAAAAAGCAGAAAGGATAATTGATATTTCAAAATCGTTCGGTATCGATGCCCGGATAGTTGGCCGATGCGAGGCTTATGCCGGCAAAAAACTTACTATCAAAAGTGAATACGGTACCTTTGAATATTGATATATCTACCTGAAAACTAAATAATTGGATTTAACTCCCCTTACATTATATGTCGCAAGGAAAGTCACTTTTAGAAAAATTAGAATTTCTCCGACTGCGCTTCGTAGAGGTTGGCGAACAGATAACCAACCCAGAGGTTATTGCTGATAATAAGCGGTTTGTAAAGCTGAATCGTGAATACCGCGATTTGGAAAAGATTGTAGAGGTATATAAAAAATATAAGAACAGCCTCGAAAATATTGTGCTGGCACGTCAGAGTCTTAAGGAGGAGAGTGATGCCGATAGGCGCGAGATGGCCAAAACCGAACTTGATGAGCTGGAAGAGACAATTCCCGTGCTTGAAGAGGAGGTAAAGATATTGCTTCTGCCAGCCGACCCCCAGGATTCAAAAAATGCAGTGCTCGAGATTCGTGGTGGTACGGGTGGTGACGAGGCTGCAATCTTTGCCGGCGACCTGCTGCGGATGTACACCAAATATGCCGAGAAAAAAGGGTGGAGAATGGAGGTGTCGCACTTTTCCGAAGGCACATCGGGTGGTTATAAGGAGATTGTAGCCAATGTGAGTGGCGATGGTGTGTATGGTATTCTCAAGTATGAGTCGGGGGTGCATCGCGTTCAGCGTATCCCTCAGACAGAGACCCAGGGACGTATCCATACATCGGCAGCATCGGTGGCTGTATTGCCCGAGGCTGAGGAGTTTGACGTGGTGCTCCGTAATGAGGATATCCGTAAAGATACTTACTGCTCATCGGGACCGGGAGGCCAGAGTGTGAATACCACTTACTCTGCAATCCGCCTCACCCACATACCAACAGGCATTGTTGTTACCTGTCAGGATCAGAAGTCGCAGCTTAAAAACCTTGACAAGGCAATGGTTGAACTGCGTACCAGGATATATAATCTTGAGTATCAGAAATATCTGGATGATGTGGCGTCGAAACGTAAAACGATGGTTTCTACGGGCGATCGCTCGGCCAAGATACGTACCTACAACTATCCGCAGGGGCGTGTTACCGATCACAGGGTCAACTTTACCGTGCATAACCTGCCGGCTGTGATGGATGGCGAGCTTCAGACAATCATCGATAAACTGATAATTGAGGAGAATGCCGAGAGGATGCGATTGAGCGAGATGTAATTGAAAATAACATAAAACCAAGTAGATATGACAGCTGCCGAATTATTTGAACAGATAAAGAAGAAGAAGAGCTTTTTGTGCGTGGGATTGGATACCGATATCAATAAAATACCGCGTTTCCTCCTCGATACTGCCGATCCGCTTTTTGCATTCAATAAAAAGATAATCGATGCAACACATCAGGTTACTGTGGCCTACAAGCCAAATCTGGCCTTCTACGAGAGCCTCGGGGTTAATGGCTGGAACTCTCTTGAAAAGACAGTAAACTACATTAAGTATAAATATCCGGATATTTTTGTGATTGCTGATGCCAAGCGTGGCGATATTGGCAACACATCGTCAATGTATGCACGTGCGTTTTTCGATGCTATGGAGTTTGATGCAGTCACTGTTGCCCCCTATATGGGCGAGGATAGCGTTAAGCCGTTTCTTACATATATTGATAAATGGGTAATTCTGCTTGCATTGACATCGAACAAAGGAGCCGGCGATTTTCAGTTTATGACAGAGAATGGCGAGCGTCTGTTTGAGAAGGTGCTGAAACGCTCGGCGGAGTGGGGGACAACCGAAAATATGATGTATGTGGTTGGTGCAACCCAGGCCGAGATGCTGAAGGATATCCGCAACATTATTCCCGATCACTTCCTGCTTGTTCCCGGTGTTGGTGCCCAGGGAGGTAGCCTTGCCGAAGTGGCACACAACGGAATGAACAGCAAATGTGGTCTGCTGGTTAACTCAAGTCGTAACATCATCTATGCCGGCTCAGAAGAGGATTTTGACATAAAGGCCGGAGAAGCAGCCCTTGCCGTTCAGAAGGAGATGGCAGAACTGCTTAAAGAAAAAAGATTGATTTGATATAGAGCATACAACTTATTAAAAAAGAGATAGCACCTTGGGGCTATCTCTTTTTTCATGAGATAATAGAAGGCGTCCTATAAAAGTTATAAGGTAGAGGAGGTTCGGTAAAGCACTTGTTCAAAATAAAAGGATGATAGAGGGTAGAGAATAGCCAGCAGCTAATTGTTAGAAGCTAGCAGCTAATATACAGTGTAATCAGTGTTTAAAATCCGTGCCCTCAGTGTTCAGTCCTTAACCATCCTGCAAATCAACAGTGTGCTGCGAAGCAGTCTTTTTTGATAAGGATGATAGAGGGTGGAGGATAGCCAGCAGCTAATTGATAGAAGCTATCAGCTAATATACAGTGTAATCAGTGTTTAAAATCCGTGCCCTCAGTGTTCAGTCCTTAACCATCATGCAAATCAACAGTGTGCTGCGAAGCAGCTTTCTTTCTTAAAGGATGATAGAGGGTGGAGGATAGCCAGCAGCTAATTGCTATAAGTTAGCAGCTAATATACAGTGAAAATCTGTGTTCTATCCTGTGAAATCTGTGTTTAAATCCTAATCATCATGCTAATCAACAGTGCGTTGCAAAGCAGCCTCCTTATTTAATACCATGTGATATCTGGGATTACAAATCCTGAACCAATAATCCCTCGTTGCAAACAAGGGATAGAGAAAAAAAACAGTGAAATCTGTGTTCTATCCCGTGTAATCTGTGTTTATAATCCGTACATTCCGTGTTCAGTCCTTAACCATCATGCAAATCAACAGTGTGCTGCGAAGCAGCTTTCTTTCTTAAAGGATGATAGAGGGTGGAGGATAGCCAGCAGCTAATTGCTATAAGCTAGCAGCTAATATACAGTGTATTCAGTGTTTAAAAATCCGTGCCCTCAGTGTTCAGTCCTTAACCATCATGCAAATCAACAGTGCGCTGCAAAGCAGCCTTCTTATTTAATGTCATGTGATATCTGGGATTACAAATCCTGAACCAATAATCCCTCGTTGCAAACAAGGGATAGAAAAAACAGTGTATTCAGTGTTTAAATCAGTGCAATCTATGTTCATTCCCTAACCATCATGCACAAAAACCATTAAGGCATCAGGTCTCCCCGACACCTTAATGGCTTGTTCTCAATTTATTAATCCCTATCTTCCCAATTCCACCACACGTGATGATTTTGGTTTTAGAACAATATTTTTTAATGATGATAACTTCTCATTACTCAGGATATCCTTACCTGTTTTATAGTCTTTCAGGAACTCAGAATAGTAATCACCATCAATGGTTTTCTCGGTATCGTTGTTATTGAGGATGACCATCACAGCTTTTGAGTCGTCATATCTGAAATATACATACACATCATCCTGCGGGATAAAGTG
>JBDHYT010000076.1:0-9364 GCA_039811485.1 Marinilabiliaceae bacterium
AAGTTCAAACTCTTGAGCGTCAACACGATAATTATCGGGAATGATAATATTGCATTTGCCATTGGCTCCTGTGACACCACGAACAACAACAGCATTGGTAGCGGGGTCGTAAAGCACAACGTCGGCACCACTAACCATATCGCCGTTAAAAGTGCTGGACACCGTAGTGGTAAGAGAAGATGGGAGCGCAGGATTAACTTTTTTATTATCCTGAAGCCTCTCTGTAATTTGAGGATTGATATCTGAATCTTCGATGGTTACGATATTCTCCAATCCGGCAATAGGAACAGTGTTTTCTACATCTTTCTCGCGTGGTTCGGTTTTGCGGACGTAGAAAATAACATCCGAAGTAGCATTACCAAAGTTGTTGGACGAAAGGAAGCCACGTGTAGCATCTTTAGGATCGATAACATAACCAAAATCATCGCGGTTCGAGTTAAACGGTTTCATAAGGTTAGTAACCTTCCCCCATTTACCATCAACCAATTCTGCCGAAAAAATATCGAGACCACCAAAACCATAATGACCATCGGAACTAAAATAAAGTTTATTGTCCTTACCAACGAAGGGGAACATCTCATCACCAAACGTATTCACTTCTCTTCCAAGGTTTTGCACCTCTCCAAAACTATTAGGACCTTTACGCTCGGCGTAATAGAGATCTTTACCTCCAAAGCCACCTTTTTTGTTCGACACAAAGAAGATATACTTATCGTCGGGTGAGATAGCCGGGTGGGCACAATCAAAGTCATCGCTATTTATCGCGATTTCTATTTCGTTGGACCAGTCGCGGCCGTCATATTCAACCATAAAGATTTTTATACGGCTATTGCCGTTTTTAATCCTCACAGCTTTGGTATAATACATATATTTAAAATCGCTGGTAAAAGATATTGCACCAACGTGGGAGGGAAACTGCAGGTTTTTGGAAAAGAGCCTGCTACCCTCCTGAATTTCGCCTTTTACGATATCGGAGTAATATAAATTAAGGATTGATTTACCCTGTTTATCAACTTTCTTGTCGCCCTCCTTGGCCGATGAATAAACGACACCATCCTTATAGTACTGGATACCAAAGGATTGACCAAAAGTAGCAAGTGATGATGGGTTAACCCGGTAATCTACAAGGTTTTGGTTTTCTTCGGCCCACTTACAGGAGTTAATCAACTCGTTAACCTGAACAGGGTTAGCACCTTGCGATTTCGATTTTTCGTACCATTCGATAGCACCCTGATAGAACCCGAACTTATGGTTTGTAGATGCATACAAAAACACATCATTACCACTAAGTTTATCCTGGATATCGGTAAAGGCATTGAAGGCATTGTCAATATCATTGAGGTGATAATAACAACGAGCCTTACGCTTCTTATCATTGATATCAAGGACAGCACCTTTATCCTCCGCTTTCTTATAGAAATCGAGTGATAGAAAGTATTCACCCCGGTCGAAATAGCTGACCGCTTTCTTTAATTCGGATTTTTGAGCATTGCCCGTCAGAAATGCTGAAAGGCAAAAGACCAAGATAAATATACTTTTGGGTTTCATGGTAATTATTTGTTGTTACAAATATACTAATTCAATATTAAACAATCTATATGTTAAAAATAACGAATAGATCGCATTCCGGGTCGCTTATTAAACGAAAAATCGAAGGTTAAGCCGAGTTCATGGGAACCTGCTTTAGCATATCGATTCAAAGCACTAAGAGAATAGTCGAACGAGTACCTAACGGCCCACTGTCTGTTAATCTGATATTCGGCAAGAAAAACAAGGTCGGAAACTGTACGGTACGAAAGTCCGAGCCAAAGTTGTTCCATAAGCAACACGTGTGCAGCTACGTCAAACTCGAGTGGAGCACCCGGCACTATTCGCGCCAGAGCTGTAGGCTTAACCTTAACATTATCGAAATCAAATATGTAGCCTCCATAAATATATGTATGGACATTGTTAAAATCGAGACTGTTTTTGAATGTCTGGTTCTGCTCGTTATACTGGTACGAAAAGAAACGGGGTATGGATAATCCTGCAAAATAAGTAGGAGCATACAAATAGGAGCCAAAGCCAAAGTTAAAACCAAATTTCGACTCCCTACCTTGAAACAGCGGGTCGCCAAACTGATCGGTAACTGATTTGGTTCCATCATAGATAAAAGATTTAAAGCCCGCCTGAAGACCAAAGGAGATAAAACGCTCTTTTCGGTCGAGAGCTACCTTATATGAAGCTGAGCCCATAAACTCAAAGTTATTGGTAAAACCAATCTTGTCGTTAATCAACACAGCACCAAGTCCAAGGTTTGTGTCTTCAATAGGACCATGCACATTAATAGCATCAACCATTGGAGCACCCTCAACACCAAGCCATTGGCTGCGATGTATAAACAGACCGCTGATAACATCGCGTGTGCCATTGTAGGCAGGATTGAGCATACCCTGATTTGAAATATAATGGTTGAATACGTTTTGATCCTGTGCAGAAATATTTCCGCACAGAAGCAAAACTAAGCTCGTTACTAATAGGTTCCTGATTCTTTTCATAATCATTTTTCAAATTAAACCGGGTTAGGTTATCGTCTCAGTTCAATATAGCCACTCAACTCTTTGCTGAGATGCTTATCGCCTTCGGTAAACGTAATCTTGAACACATAGAAGTACGTACCGGAAGGAAGATCGTCACCAATGCTGAACATTGCGGCACCAGTGGATTTACCATCCCATGAATTATCATATTTTGCCCCTTTGGACTGATATACTAAAGTACCCCAACGGTTGAAGACCTCCAATTTGGATTTGTAATCCTGAATTCTGGAAGGAACCGAAACCACAAACTTGTCGTTGATGCCGTCACCATTAGGCGAGAAGGCATTAGGTATAAGGAATGGGTGCTCACCATCAACCTCGTTGTTACCAACAAAGATGAATATTGTGCCATAATCCTCGCGGCCGGGTATATCTTTATTTCTGATAATATAGCGAACCGAGTCGCTGCCAAAGAAGCCGACACGCTTGGTATATTCAAACAAACCGGTTACACTGTTCAACTTGGCATCACCAATGGTCTTAAACTGTGCCAACTCGCCACCGGCAGTAGTATATGGAAACTCTTTAACCAATTCAAACTCAACATTTACCATATTTTCTGATGTATTACCATCGAGCGAATATATCTTATCAACGCCAACGGCATACTTAATCATAGGTGGCACATGGTTGATGATATCAAGAGTCGATGACACCTCGGTCGTTTTAAGGTTAAGGAAACCATCGAAGGCAAGCAGAGGATTCTCTGTAACAATAATGGAGTTTGAAATCCATGATGTACAACCCGTTGTAAGGTCGATAACTTCAACCCTATATACACCACCATCAGCAACTGGGTTAAACGCCAGTACGTCACCAATTCCAACAAGGGTTTGAACCTCTTGCTCAGTACCATTATTCAGCTTAACATGTAACTTGTATGAATAATCAACATCTGAATTATCGAGAGTAAGATTACCTACGTTCACCATTCCAAACTTAGTATCAATCTTTCCGTCTAATACAAAGTAGAACTGGGTAGTAGCAACATCAGGATTAGGATTCTCAACAATAACGATACTATCATTCATCCATACGTAACATCCTGTTGAAAGGTTTACGGCCTGAATAAAGTAAGTACCACCACCATATTTACCATCGAAGGCAGTGTTAGTAGCCGATGCTTCAACACCTTTAAGGAAAACACGAGGTGTACCATCGGCAAAGAGACGGTAGTACACACCATTCTCGGCACTAACCGGAAGAGATATCGTAAGACCACCTTCACTCGAACAGAAGGGCTGCGGAGTGGTGTCTAAATCAAAAACTGTTGGTGCTGGTTTATAGTTGATAATTACGCCACCCATAAGCATTTCGCACTGGCTGTTAACGCTGGCGACAACCTCATAGCGAACCATTCCCGAACCGTTGTAGTCAACCTCCCATTCAAGCGGGTTACCTGTTCCCGGCATAGGCGTCCAAGAGTGAACAGGCTGACCTGGCTCATATACATTGAGTACATATTGAATTCCCAATTCGCTACCATCAAGGGTAATCCTGGCACCTGAGGAACCGCAACCATCGGTTACGTTGGAGGTAACATTGAACTTAACGCCGGGAGCATCATTACGTATAACTTCAAACTCACGCAATTTAACCAAACATCCATCGCCACCATAAGAGGCCCAGAGTATGTAGTTACCGGCATTTGAAATTGTATAGTTAAAGGCTGTGTTACCTGCAACACCCAAGTACTTAACAATCAGATCCCCGGTTAGATTCTTAAGTTCGTAAAGAACTTTCTCTTGCGGATTATGAATTGTTAGATTAGCACCGGCTGCATTGCTGCAGAAGGCTGTTTCAACATCAACACCAATATTAGTGTCGATAGCATCGTTTTCGACTATAACAACTCTACCTTCCATACTCGATGTACAAAGAGTTGTTTCATTATATGCAACCACTTGATAGACACCAAGGGTAAACTTACCAAAGTTTATTTCGTTGCCTGTACCCTGTATCGATGCTACTTCTTCAAGCGCATTATCAACACGTTGCAACATATATCTGACACCAAGTTCACTCTTCTCAAGTTTTATCTCAGCACCATCGCCACCGGTACAATAATTACCCGACCCAATGAGACGATAAGAGATTGGTAATGGATTGACATTAAGCGTGAAATATGGTGCCATATCGGTAGTACAACCACCTGCACTTGTTCCGGAAATCTTATACTGCCCAGGCTGACGAAGTAGAGTGGTGAAATGCAGGACATTACCTGTACCTGTAATAGTCTCAAGCACAGCATTGTTGCTAACTCTTATCAGATTATAAGTAACTCCTACTTCGGAACCAGCAAGCGAGACCCTAACACCAGGATCACCATTACATATTTCACCATCACCCAACACTTCAAACACTGTAACTGCACCAGGTGTGGAGATTGTAACAGAACTTTCGAGCATCTCCTCACACGAACCGTTGTTAACCATCACAACATAGTCACCATTTACATCAGTAATACCGGTAAAGACATTGTCATCAGGATTAACTGTTGCCACAAATACCTTACCTCCCACAGCAACGTTTCCACCTGCAAACTTGCGGTAAAGTTGATAAGTAAATCCAACCTGGGCATTACGCACATAAATATCGGCACTACCGCAAAGGTCGGCGGGATCTGGAGCATCAACCTCCAACCACACATCACCAATCAGGTAAAGCGGACGCGGAACTTTAGTCAACGTTACAGAACCAAAGGAGACACCACAATTAGTAACAGACCCGAAGCGGGCAGCTCTGATTGAATACTCACCCTCCATTGTGATTCCTGTAAAAGTTATCAATCCACCATTGCCTGCAATGGTTGCAATATCTGTGGCACTACCTATATGATACAGAGTATAGTTAACATCGGCCTCTGATCCAAGCAGTAAAATTGAAGTATCATCACCCTGGCAAATAGTACTCTTGGTAAGCTGCAGCGTAAACTCTGTAGGAAGAGGATCAGCAACTACAGTAACACTGTTATTCATTAGTTGCGGACAATCAACGCCGGTAATAGAGGCTTGTACAGAATAGACACCAGGAGTATTGTACATACCCGGGAAGGTAAACGGCACAGTTAAAGAACCTGGTAGGCCGACATAAGTCACCGCAGGGGCAACCGCAATTCCGTTGAGCATAAGGGTATATGTGACACCATCCTGCTGTCCCGAAAGAGTAAACTGTACACCTATACCTCCGGCACAGAAGTGACCGTTATCAGCTGCTGAAAGATCGAACTGAAGAGGCAACATATAACGCGTGATACGTACCGATCCGGTCATTGGAGATAGACATCCGGTGGCAGACTCAATCAATACCGAATAAACTCCTTCGGTGGTATGCTGGCCAAAGCTAATGGCTGCACCTGTACCTGCTGATGATATACCTGTATCAACACCATCTCTGTACAGGTGATACATAACGCCATTCTCCGAGCCGTCGAGGCTAATCTCAACGCCAGGACCAGTTTCGCAATAGTTGCCATTGGCAGGATTGGATAGAAGAATAAATTGCTGAACGGTTTCACCTTCGATGGTTAGAGTACCATACATCATCTGACGACAACCAGTGGCAGAATTTACGGCTTCAATGGTATAAACACCTATAACATTTTGTTTTCCAAAATTAATTTCACCACCATTACCATCAACCGACACTCCAAACGGATTACCGTTGAGTAACAATGAATATCTAACTCCATTTTCGCTGTTTTCGAGACGAAGATCCTCAACAGCAGCACAACCGGTAAAGGTGGTATTGTAAGGAATCAGTTTATAAACCAAAGGAAGGGCATCCTCTGTAACAACAGCACTATTGGCCATAGCCACAATTTCGGCAGGCAACAGGGCATAGAATGCCTCTACTATATATTCTGATGGATTTTCTCCGTTGTGTATCTTAATGTTACTCCACTGAACAGCATTGGTTCCGTCATACTCAATTTCAGCACCGGCGACAAAGCCTGTTGACTTATGAACAAGACGATAGGTAATGCCGGCCTGAGGAGCAACTACCGAAATCTGAATACCATTGGCATCAGCACAATAACTGCCGGTTTGGGGTACAACCTGTAAAGGTGTAATACCATCAAGCACATGCACTGTTAACGATGTTGAAGAGAAACATCCAAAATTATTATAAACAAATACTGAAACAACATCACCATCAACCAACTGATCGGTAGAGTAGATATTGTTAGTACTACGTGCCTGCACTTCAGTGCCATTAACATAGAATTCGTATTCCATACCAGGCTCACCAGCAGTAAAGGTCATCATGGTACCAGAGATAATATTTAATGACGGAGCAGCAGTAAGAGAGGCCACAGGCACAGGGTTAACTGTCACAAAGATGTCGGGAGAGGCAGTCATACAACCGGTTAGAGTGTTACGAACTTCTGCATAAACCTGGAATGTACCCACACCGTTAAAAGTACCAACATACTGATTGATAGAAGAGGCTGCTTGCACAGATACACCATCGATAAAGAACTCGTAAGTATCGCCACCTGTTGCAGTAAATAGAATCGACTCACCATCACACACAATATTATCGGCATCATCGGAAGTAATACCGGCAATAGGCAAATCGTTAACTACAAGAGGTAGATCGGCCGACATTGAAGAACAGCCATCTCCATTGGTAACTAAGACAGTAAACAGTTGAGTGCCTGTAGTTAATGCACTATAATTATAGCTATCGTTGGCACTGTTTTGAACAGATACACCATTATGGAAGAACTCGTAATGAACACCTCCGGAGGCAGTAAGCACAACATTATCGCCAAAACATGCATTACCGGCAGGCAATGAGGATAGAACCGGAACCACCTTACTTACAATTACATTCATAATTGTGCTAAATCCTTCGCAACCATTTGCATCAACTCCACGAACCTGAAGGGTATAATTATCTGTCCCCAGATGAGTATAGGAATTGGTTGCACTAAGAGCTTGAACAACAGCACCATTTACTATGAATTCATATTGAATACCGGGAGTTGTGGAAGATGCAGTGAAAGTAATATTTTCATTTTCGCATGATACCAATGTGCCTTTTGAAGATGCAACATTTATAACAGGCAAATCCCAAACCTGTACAGTAATATCGATTGATGCAGCCTCACAATTATCGTTGTTGGCAACAAGCACATAAACCTGGTCGCCATTATTCAGCGTATTGGTGACAAACACATTGTTGGTAGAACGTGCCTGAGCCTCTGCACCATTAACAAAGAATGTATAATAGGTTCCGCCACCGGCAACAAACTCAAGCGAAGTTCCATGGCATACAAAACCAGGTTTGTCAACAACAAGAGTTGGCATAGGCAACGCAAGAACAGAAATATCAATGACATTTGATTGGTCGAAACACCCATTTGCATCTTCTACTACCACATATATCTGATGGTTTCCGGCAGCAAAAGCAGTGAAGTTATATGTGCTATTGGCAGATACACCTTGTGAAACATTATCGACAAAGAACTCGTAATTAACACCACCAGAGGCAGTATATATAATTGGCTGGCCAACACACACAATATTATCGGCATCATCAGAAGTTAATCCGGCAGTTGCCTCATTAACGATAACGGTTATTTCGTTGGATACATTGGCGCATCCGGCAACATCACGACCAATCACATTTACCCTGTCACCATTGTTCAATGTGGCTGACGACCAAGTGGCAGTTGCAGAAAAATCCCGTACCATCACACCGTTGAGATAGAACTGGTACTGAACACCACCTGAAGCAGTAAATGTTACGTTTGTATTTTTACAGAAAGTATTGGCTGTCTGGTCACTAACAAGATTGATGGTTGGCAGAGGCAGGAAGTTGATAGTTCGTGCAACTGAAGTACCATAACACTCCAGGGTGGCATTAACAACGTCGAATGCCACAACAGCAACCTGATCGCCATTAACTAAGGTATTGGTTACAAACACATTTGAAGTTTGAGAATCACCACGTTTAACACCGTTCACATACAAATCGTATTTGTCGTAACCAGGCGTTGCTGTAATAGTGACTTCTGAACCGGCACATAAAGGCGATGGCGCAACATCAATAACAGGCACAGGAATCGCTACTACAGAAACACTGATTTTATCAGAGACATCGGTACAGTTGTTGGCATCAACAATCCGAACAAATATCTGGTCGTTATTCTGAAGCGAATTGGTTGTATGAACATTCTGATTGCCTTGATACAGAAGGACATCAACACCTCCGCGGGTTGCATAAAACTGATACTGCACAGCACCTACAGGTGATGCAGTGAAGGTAACGCTACTTCCCTGGCACATGGTAGTGACGCCGGGATAAGGAGCAGTGATAGCAATATTGGCAGTAACCTGATTGATGGTTACATTAATAGTATTTGATAATCCAACACATCCTGAAGCCGAACGAACTTCGGCATAGACCTGATCGCCATTATGTAGAGTGGTGGATGTAAAAGTATTAGTTGCACTCCATACGCCTTGCTGAACACCATTAACAAAGAATCTATACTCAGCACCACCGGTAACGGTAAAAGTCATTGGATCACCAATACAGGCAGAAGAGGCAGGAGAAACAGTAAGCACTCCAACAGGTGTAGGGTGAACATTTACAGTATAATCGGCACTCTCAACATGGCAATTGGTTGCATTATAACCCCTAACTGCAACGATATCGCCATTGGCTGGAGCAGCTAAGGTGTAGGTGGCTGTGTTAGAACGAGCCTGAACTACAGCACCATTGAGCAGGAACTCATACTGAACAGCACCATGACCGGTAAATACTATGGGCGT
>JBDHYT010000077.1:0-9324 GCA_039811485.1 Marinilabiliaceae bacterium
ATACATCAACTAACTCTCTCGTCGCAAGTATTTCTGTTGCATCAGAGTTTGTTAAGGTTTCGGATCGTCAAATTTTCATTCCTATTTTAGGACTTTCACACAACACCTCTTATTATGTGACGGTAGATCAGGGTTTTGTAAGGTCTGCTGCCACTTCGGCAGAGTATGCCGGATTCAATAATAATACCACATGGCGGTTTACTACAGGTAAAGCTCCAGAATTGGCAGATGCTAACGCCCTCTCGCCTGCTAATGGTGCTATTAATGTACCTGTAAATACTACTATTACCTTGACATTTAAGGAGAACATTCAGTTAAATACAAGTAATGAGGAAAAAGTATTGAGTGTTATTGGTAATAATGGTGATCAGTTTTATTTTGTTTGTGGAGGTGGTAGTCCTGCTTCCAAAGGTTTGGCAATCAGTAATAATGTTCTTACAGTCACTATGCCTCAACCACTTGATTATGCCACAATCTATAGTGTGAATGTAGCTGCCGGTTTTATTGAGTCGTTGGCAGCTATTCCTTATGGAGGTGTAAATAGTGCCAATTGGCACTTCGAAACTGTTGCACCACCATCACCTGTTGGAACATTAATTTTACCCAAAGGCGATAATACGCACATATCAATCCTTACCGATGTTGAGATTGAGTACGATATGGCCATCTATCAAAGCTCTACACCTATAGATAATAGCAATGTCAAAAATCTGATTACCATCAATCATGGTATAGTAAACGGTGCCGGAGGTTCTCTGCTTGCACCTGCTTCGTACTCTGTTACTTACAATTCGGTAACCCGAAGGATTACCATCAAACTTAATCCCAATAGCTTTTATATGCCAGGTTCCGATGTTGTAATTACTGTTGCCAAACTGAGCAATAAGAAAGGTATTGAACAAAATGAAGAGCAAACCTTTACCTTTAAAACCGACAAGTATAATATATGGGAGGGTACAACCGATTCTAATTGGGGAACCGAAAGCAACTGGAAGTATGGATACGAAGAGGGCGTGAGTTTAGTTATTAATCCGGGTACACATGGTGCTGTTATTCCAAAAACAATGACGGTACCCAATCTTATTATTTCTAAAGGAGCAAAGCTTACTATTAACACAGGTAGTACTTTATCAGTTGACGGAGATTTAAGGTTGTATTCGGGGAATACAGGTGCCGGTGCGTCACTTTTGATAAATGGAACTCTTAATTCAAATGCAAATAAAACTGTTGTGTACCAGGATGTAAGCAGCTTCTCTAATAGTTATTATGTGTCAACACCTGTTGCAGGTGCTACAAAAAATCAAATTCTTCCCTCGGGTGATATAGTCGAGTATAATACCACTACGGATAGATATGATTATTTGTCGGCAGGATCGGTTATGACGCCTGGTAAAGGATATATAGGCAGGGCTCAATCAGGATCGGTATTTAGTTTTGTTGGTGCTATTAATCAAAATCCGGCATATACGTTTACGTGTGAACGCAATCTGAAAAATTTTGGTTGGGCTTTGGCCGGTAATCCTTATACGGGTTCGATAGATCTTGCCTCTGTTTATGGGAATAATCGTTTTGTTGATTTGAAACCACATATTTATATTCGGGACAATAGCATCTTTTCGGTTCAAACCTGGAACTTTTTACTTGGTGCTGGAACAATTGGTGATTGTCCGGTTATTCCTTCCATGCACTCATTCTGGGTACAGGTTGCACTGGATAAATCGCAGGGTAGTATTACAATGCAGAAATCAGACTTACTACATAATTCTAAAACATTTCATAAATCTGCTGCTGCACCCACTGAGGTTAAGCCTATGCTTAAATTTTACTCAAAGAATGGGGATGTTAAGGATATATCTGTTGTTGCTTTTGTTCCAGGTATAAGTGGAAATTTGGATGATTATGATTCTGAAAAAAGATTTGCTAAGCATGTAAACGTAACGGAGTCATATACATTAAAAGAGGGTAATAGGCTTGTTATCAATAGTTATGGTAAATTCGAAGGAGACAAAGATATTCCGGTTGGTGTTTATGCCGAAAAAAATGGCACATATTCGTTTGGTCTGGCCTCTGTTACCGGTTTTGATAATGATGTAGATATTAAGCTTATTGATAAAAGTAAAACGCCGTTTGTCGAGCATGACTTTTCGAATGGTGAATATTCTTTTACCGTAAACAAAGGCTACAACGACAGTAGGTTTATAATTAGAGTTACGGAGCGTGTTTCAACGGGAATTGAAAAAGATAATGAGTGTAAGGATATTGTAATCTATCGCAAGGACTCAAATGTAGTGATAGAGAATAATGGAAACTTAGAAGGCTTGGTTACCATTTTTGATGTTGCAGGTCAATTAATTTTTAAAGGCCAGATTGGTGAGTTTTCAACTAAATCTATCCCAGTGAGTTTAAAGGGCATAGTTGTTGTTGCATTTAAAAATGAAAAAGTAAATGTGGTTAAAAAGCTTTTAATACAATAATTTTTCTATTTTTGTAATGCTATGATAAATTTAAAACAGAAATATATAAAACCCGATATAGTAGTCTTCGGTCTCGATAGTGAAGTTTCATTACAAATGGGTAGCGAAAATGGGCCACCACCAGATCCTTGGGGACGTAGTGCGGCACCACCAGAGGTTAATCCAGGCGCTCCGGTTCAACCCAATCCCTTTGAACCCAATCCGTTCAGTGATTAAAACATTTATAAATATAAAACTCCCGGAAAAGGGAGTTTTTTGTTTCTAATAATTAAGAATTTTCAGAATGTATTTGTGGAAATTAATTGATAATAACAGGAGGACGTCACATAGTGAAAATAGACAAAGTCATTCCGAGTTTATACCAAAAAATGGGGCATGATGTGTTGATGACATGTGGAATCTGTCATTGATTGTTTCGATATTTAGCTGCGCTGGACTTCGTTTCTCCCTACGTTCGAAATGACTGCTTATTAGTTAGGCAATGGGAGATGTCTAAAAAATATTATATCCACTGATTTCTTGGAAACCAAGCGGCATAGCCGAGAGTACTTATTTTTACAAATGCTTTCTGATTGTATTTAAGTAACTTATAAAAATGTCTTTTATATTATTCGTGTTTATTTGTGTAATTCGTGGACTTTTCAGACATCTCCTTATGCATGGTGCGGCATTCCAGGCCGTTGCACATGCAGGAAAAAATTACAATAGATATTAGTAATAGCATAGATATCCTGCCTAACAGGCAGAGTACCTATCTGCTATCCTCCGCACGTCACGACGTGTGGTTATGGAGATTCGGCATTTCATGCCAATGCGGATAATCAATTTACAATTGTAGTATGCTGTAAATAGACCTGAAAGGTCATATCTCCATAAACTTGGGTCCTCGACCCAAGGAAACGTATGTGAGGTTCGGCTGCCTGAATTGAAGATCGACGAAGTCAAAGGCAGGATTTCTTGAAAAAAAACATTAATAGCAGCGTACCCTGAGATTTTTCCCGTCGTTTCCCCGATATCCCGGGACAATCCATTATGTTTTTATAAAAATCCCGCAGAGTTTTCCAATCAATATCAGAAAAACCCGCGGGAAATATGTCTCAATATGCCAAGCTAAATGTTATATCATTCCCGGCATATTTAGGCTTGTTTAGAAAAATACCGACACACCAACATTCAAACCAAAAGTGTTTGAGTTAATTTTTCTCTTTGTGTCGTCACGGTCGGTTAGTCCGGTGTGGAGGTATCCCAACGATGCGTCAAAAGAGAAATTTTCGGTTATGAAGTACGATGCACCGCCGCCAAGGCCAAAGTTAAACTGGCTGTATTTTGCACTGCCCCACTTGTTTGTGCCTATTCCGATAAGTGCCTCGGCAAAAGGTTTCAGTTTCTCACCGCTGAAGTAATAGCGTGCAGTTGGGCCGATGAAGAACGAGGTTGCATCGCTGTTGTTGTCATCCTGATACGACACATTAAGTGCAGCACCAATGGCGAGATTGTCGATGAAGAAATACTGAATGGTAGGAGTGATGTTGAAATTGGTTGTACTCGAATTTCCATATTCCTTGCCGTCATATCTGACCTTTGTCTTTCCAAAAAGGATCGACATGTCAGACGAACCGCTTAAAAGAAATCGCCCTTTTTCGGTTTGAGCGTTGGTTGCTACTGTCAGACCTAACAACAGTGCAACTGTCAAAAATACATTTTTCATTTCTTTAGTTTTTAGATTAATTGTGGCAATATAATAATTTTTTAATTACATAACATAATCAATTTGTATTTTTTAAGAAAAAAGGCTTATATTTGATTAAAACTTCTTAACTATGGATTTACAAGAGATTAGAGAAATACTGGCTCATGAGGCTCAGTCGGTTTTGAATATACCGGTAAACGATTCGTTTTATAAAGCTTTGGATATTATCCATGAGCAGGTGCACCAAAAGCGTGGCAAGATTATAATGAGTGGCATGGGTAAGGCCGGACAGATTGCCATCAATATGGCAACAACTTTCAGCTCCACCGGGTCGCCTGCCATATTTCTTCATCCAGCCGAAGCACAGCACGGCGATCTTGGCGTGATGCAGGAGAATGATGTTATGGTACTTATTTCCAACTCGGGCAAGACTCGCGAGATTGTTGAGCTGGTGCAGCTTGCAAGGGGCTTGTACCCCTCGGTGCGCATCATCGTCATCACCGGAAACCCCGATAGCCCGCTTACCTTTGATGCCGACGTAACACTTTGTACCGGAAATCCCAAAGAGGTGTGTACCCTTGGCCTTACGCCCACCACTTCAACAACCATAATGACTGTTATTGGCGATATTCTTGTTGTGTTGCTTATGAAGCGGATTGGTTTCAACAATTCGGAATATGCCAAACGCCATCACGGTGGTTATCTTGGCCATAAGTCGCGTTCGCAGGCCGAAGAGGAGAAGAAGTGATTGTTTGGTAATACCTTGTAAATCTTTCAGATATGGAACAGCAATTTGATTGGCTGCAGCTTCAGAACGGCTCCGACATTCGTGGTGTGGCCATGGAGGGAGTTGAAGGTGAGAGCGTTAATCTTACTGCCGAACGGGTGGCCCTGCTCGGCGAAGCATTTGTACGTTGGATAAGAGCCAACACCGGTAAGGATACTCTCCGCATTGCCATAGGCATGGATTCGCGTATCACCGGACCTGCCTTTATCCAATCTTTGGAGCGGCATCTTGTTAAGTATCAGGTGGATGTGCTCAATTGCGGCTTGGCCTCCACTCCGGCAATGTTTATGAGCACCATTCTGCCCGATTTTAAGGCTGATGGGGCAATAATGCTCACAGCCAGCCATTTGCCTTTCAATAGAAACGGGATGAAGTTCTTTACTGCTAAGGGTGGATTGGAGAAAAGCGATATTACCGGCCTTCTCAGGCTTGCTGCCAACCCCTCACAACCTGAAGGTAAACATAAGGGACAAACCCATATAACCAATATTATTGCTGCTTATTCTGCATTTCTGGTCGATAAGGCTCGTCAGGAAATTAACGACCCCGATAATTATAAGAAGCCGCTTGCGGGATTCAATATTGTTGTTGATGCCGGAAACGGTGCCGGTGGTTTCTATGCCAACCGTGTACTCAAGTCGCTTGGTGCCGATGTTACAGGCAGTCAGTATCTTGAGCCTGATGGCCGGTTTCCGAACCATGTGCCCAACCCCGAAGATCATGAGGCAATGAACAGTATCTGTCAGGCCGTGAGGGCGTGCGATGCCGACATGGGCATTATCTTCGATACCGACGTTGACAGGGCTGCCATTGTTGATTTTCAAGGGCGTGCCATTAACCGTAATGAGCTAATTGCACTTAGCGCAGCGATTATTCTTGGTGAGCATCCCGGCTCTACAATTGTTACTGACTCAATTACCTCAGACGGCCTGGCTTGGTTTATTACCGACCATTTGAAAGGTCATCATCACCGGTTTAAGCGAGGATACAAAAATGTTATCAACGAAGCTATCAGGCTCAATAAGGAGGGTGGCGACTGTTGGCTTGCCATCGAAACATCGGGTCATGCTGCCTTGCGCGAAAACCATTTCCTCGATGATGGTGCCTATCTGGCTACACGAATCGTCATAGAGATGGCCCGGATGCGAAAACGTGGCCTGAAACTCACCGACCTTATTGCACCGCTGCCCGTTCCTGCCGGAAGCCGCGAGTACAGAATGAAGATTACTGCTCCCGATTTTGTGGCAAAAGGTAATGAGGTGATTGAAAAACTTGGTGAGTTTGCTGCAACTATGCCCGGCTGGAGTATGGTTCCCGATAACTATGAAGGTGTCCGGTTTTCGTGCACCAACGACCGCGAAAAAGGGTGGTTCTTGCTGAGGCTCTCACTCCACGACCCGGTGCTGCCGCTTAATGTGGAATCGGATGTGGTTGGCGGTGTCGACCTGATATCGTCTAAGCTGCATACATTCTTTGCATCCATCGACGGAATTGACTGTAAAGGAGTGTTTTAAACTTATATAAACGTAATCTGTTATGCGACTTCTAAAAAACGATACTATTGCTCTTGTGGTTGATTTTCAGGAACGTCTGTTCCCCGTAATCCATCAGAACGAGCAACTTCAAAAGAATGTGACCATACTGCTTCAGGGGCTCAACACCCTTGATATTCCGATGATAGTAACCGAGCAGTACCGTAAAGGCCTTGGTGCTACCATTGAGCCTATTCTTCAACTTGTTGAAGGAAAGCCAAATATGGAGAAAGTTGCCTTTAGCTGCTGCGACGAACCATCGGTTATCGAAAAGATTGAACTTTCGGGGCGTCGTACCGTACTCATCAGCGGTATCGAATCGCATATATGTGTGCTTCAGACAGCCATCGACCTTAAAGAGCGTGGTTTTAAGCCTGTTATAGTGGTTGATTGCGTTGCAAGCCGAACTGCCGAAAATAAACAGATTGCCCTTGAACGAATGAAGCAGGAGGGAATAGTACTCACCTCTTACGAATCGGTATTATTTGAGCTTTGCCGCTATTCCGGTAACGATGAGTTTAAGGCTATCAGTAAGTTAGTCAAGTGAATTATTAATTATTGTTGATTGCGGACAGCTTAACTTGGTTGTCCGTAATTTTTTTATCGTTAGGTTATGAGTAGATTTTGTGTGTTGTTGATGTTTGTGCTGACGGCCTTTGGTTCGTATGGTCAGGAACTTGCCATTATTCCCAAACCGTTGGTTGTAAATCAGTCGGAAGGTTACTTCCATCTCTCTAAAAACTGTGCTGTTTATGCCGACTCTTTTTTTGATGATGAAGCTAATTTCCTTCGTCAGGAGTTGATGCGCCATAAGTCGCTTCCCATTATCCGAAGCAGCAAAAAGGATGGTGTTACTATTCTCTTTGTGCGCGAGAATGTCGGCGATATGCTTTATTCGCTAAAAATCAGTCCTAAACAGATTGTAATAAGTGCTTCTGACAGTGAAGGTGCTTTTTATGGCGTGGTGTCGCTGATGCAGATTGTCAATTCGGCTTCTGCTCATGGTGAATCTCTTGCACTTCAAGCTGTTGATATTCAGGATAGACCGTTTTATAAGTGGCGTGGTGTGATGCTCGACGAGTCTCGTCATTTCTTTGGAAAAGAGAAAGTTATGCAGCTTCTCGACTGGATGGCTTACTACAAACTCAACAGGTTTCACTGGCATCTTACCGATGAGCCGGCCTGGCGTCTTGAAATATCCAGATATCCTTACCTGACTTTAGTAGGTGGTGTGGGCAGCTATACCGATGCCTTTTCTCCGGCTCAGTTCTACACACAGCGAGATATTGCCGAAATTGTAGCTTATGCGGCACAACGACATATCGAAGTGATTCCCGAAATTGATATGCCCGGTCATGCTACGGCTGCCAATCGTGCCTATCCGCAGTTTAGCGGCGGTGGTTCCGACAAACACCCCGAGTTCACTTTTCATCCTGCCAGGGAGGCTGTTTATGGCTATCTTACTGATATATTGCGTGAAGTGAATGCCATGTTCCCGTCGCAGATGATACATATTGGCGGTGACGAGGTTAGCTATGGCAATGAAAAGTGGAGTGCCGATGCCGATGTCAGAAAGCTGATGAAACAGCATAAGATGTCAAGTCTTAAGGATGTGGAAGATTATTTTATGCGGAGGATGGCCGATTCGCTTATGATGCTGAATAGTAAGGTGTTGGTGTGGGATGAAATGGCCGGAGCCGGTCTGCCTGCCGATAAAAGCATTATTTTCTGGTGGAGACACGATAAACCGGAGCAGCTTCGTAAGGCTCTCGACAGTGGTCATAGTACCGTCTTGTGTCCGCGACTGCCTTTTTATTTCGATTTTTTGCAGGACGACGAACATCGCTTTGGCCGTAAATGGAGCGGCAACAGATTTAATACCGTCAAGGATGTTTACAATTTTTCTATCGACTCGCTTCAGCTTAACGACAATCAGAAAAAACTTGTTCTAGGTTGTCAGGCAAACTTATGGACCGAGACTGTGAATAACAATCAACGGCTTGAATATCTGCTGTTTCCCCGGATTGCAGCACTTTCAGAAGCTGTGTGGAGTGCTCCTGCTACACGTAATTTTGATGATTTCATGATCCGCGTAACGCCACATCTCTCTCTGTATCAAAAAAATAGACTCTATTATTATAATCCTTTAAAACCAAAATCACTACCCGAGCCTCCGCTTATTAAGAATAATTGATAATGGTTTTAAGTTGGAGAGTTATACTCTTCTCGGTTTTTCGCCGGTCGTAAGTCGTCAATCGTCAATCGTAAGTTGCCGTCATGCCCATCGGCTCGTAGAGCCACACCATGCATAACCGTGGGGTTTAACCCGCGGCACCTGACCACCTCGCACATCTGCCCGGCAGGGCAGCACATTTCGCGTCAATTCGCGATAATTAGGTGACAGAAATTAAACCCCGATAAAAATCCCACTGACTATGCGATTAAATATCGGCCAGTCAGTGGGATTATCTTTATTGCCCAGTTGCCGGTATATCCGGCAGTGAGGGTTTTAGTTGTAGCAGCTTGCTGTTGGGCTCTTAGAATGCGTATCTTACGCCCATCATAAAATCCCATAAGAAAAATGCGTCGTGGTTAACTCCCAGTCCGGTGCGCATATCAACACATAACTGAAGTGGTATGTTGCTGAAGTTGTATTCTATTCCGCCTTGAGGGGCAACGCCCAGCAGAAGTGTTTCATTTTTGGCACCAAGACGCACGCTTGGCCCTATATACCAGTTGAAACCCGATTCGATGGGGATTATCCAGTGGTAGGCAGCCGACATTGAAACACCGGTTCCGTGGTTGTGGTCGTAATAGTAATGACCATCTTTCCAATGTCCA
>JBDHYT010000078.1:0-9228 GCA_039811485.1 Marinilabiliaceae bacterium
TATAGTCACCCTGACCATTTCTGGTTTCTATTGAAACGGTTACGCACATTCGCTTAGAGGTACGATATGTATTTCAACATCTACCACCAGCGTCATATATTCGATTTGTTAAGGTGCAGGCAACAGCTTCAGGTAGTAACGCACGTCCGAGCCTACCGTACTACCTATCTAAGTCACTGTCCTCTAGTGGGGCTGTTAATTCAGCTATCTTCGTCTGAGGCTTCCTACGAAGATTTCAGGCTCGCCGTTATATTCCACTTGTTACCTGCGTTAGTGCGACCACCTCTACTCTAGAAATGAGGCGATTTGTTTATTTGGTTCTGGGTATATCCTCAGAGTGCCGCATTGGGTTTACCATCTTTTTTGACTATTTGGTGTTTGTTCCTTCTTTGGCTTTAGTCTCTTCGATAATCTGTTTCTTGATTTCGAAGACTTTATTTAAAGCCTCTTCTAGCTGGTCTCCAAATATCTGCGACAACAAAGTTAAAACAAAGACTCTAGATACATCCTTGTCTACCGTCTTAGTATATTCAGATATACGTTGGTTTACTCTGGCTAGTTCAGACGTGTTTAGTTGAATCCTCATTGATTTAATCTCCTTTCTACTTCTTCGGTATATAGCTTACCTGCCTCTAGCAGGTCTTGGTCGGTGAGCTGTTTAATTATCTTTTCTATTTGCCATAGCTGCTCTGCTACTATAGCTTCGCCATCTTCCTCTATAGCTTCTTTTAATTCTTCGTATGTCATGCTAGGGCTTTCTTTTTAGTGATAGTGGCCCCCCTCGGCAGTTTAGCGTTCAACTCCCTGATCTTGCTCTCTAGCTTTCTAATCATATCTGGCGTTCCTTTAGTCCAGTTTTGTTCTATGCCAGATAGCTCTTGTAATTCTCGTCTAGCATGTCTCCAATATTCTCCGAATTCGGATTTTAGTGCACGAGTGGAATAGGCTATGTTTTCATTCCAGTCAACATAATATTTTACGGCGTAGTTATCGTAGATTTGGTCTTCATAGCAATTCTCATCTATATTGTATTCGAGCATGTCTAACATCTCTAGCAGCTCTATGGATGAATCGGCGACGATAATGTTTTCATCAAAATCCTCCTCCATTAGACTTGTTTGGCTATTAATTTCCAGATCTTCCATATAATCATTGTAATCTGGTAACCCCTGTTCTGTGACGAAGTTTAGTCCAGGTTTTTCGTAATAGATAGTTCCTGTATAGTTCATAGTCAGAGTTCTATTAGGTGTTGTGCCTTTGACAACAGAAGATATAGAGAGAGTCTTTAGCTTTTCTTCTGATGAAAACTGGATCCAATGTCTATCTCTAGATAGGTAAACATCTGTCCATTTGCCATATGGGTCAGCTTTGGTAGTGTGATAGTTAGTATTGTAGTTAGGCCCAGTACTGTGGCAGGTGTTGTGATAGACAATAGCGCTTGGTCTGTGGTTTAGATTAGAATATTTGATCTTGTTGTTGCTATGCTCTTTCCAGTCTCCAATTAGGATAGGATCCTGGTCTGCGTAGAACACGATAACGCGACAGGGCCCAGCAGCTTTCTCAGCAGCTTTCAACATAGATTTACCTGGCTTTCTTCCGGCTTTGGTCTTCCTTAGGAGACCATAGCCGATAGTAGCAGCAAAGTCTTGGGTGTCAGAAGCTAATGGATTTAACCATCCACCAAACCCAGAAAATACACCATTGTGCATCAGCATAGGTTGGGTACCTCGATAGGCTTCCTTACGTAGTTCGCCAAAATTACGAGATAACAAGAACGGGTGAGTGGTTGCCCCGTCTTTTTTCCCGCTAGTGCCGATACGGAAGTGAAGGGCAACAGCATTTTTCTTTAAATTGTAATCTTGTTGAATCTTAGCTAAAGCTGCTTCAAAATCTTCGTAGGTCATGAGCCCTTTGATATATAGGTTCTCTTTGCCAGTGTCGATCATGATGCCAGCGCCATCTGGATTGGTTTTGAACATTTGACTTCGCTCCTCTTTGTCTGGTAAATCTATACCTACGCCTGAAAATGATATAACGCACATTAGATTGTTGCTCCTTTCTTAGTTATGATAGTTGCCCGTTCTTTGCTATTTAGCGTCGTTTGCTGTTCATACATAATGCTGCTTAATGAACTGTTCATAATCGCTTGCACTGGTATGTCTTTCCATTCAGGACTACGGAGATATTCCATTAGATCGCAGTAGAATCTAACCCAGGCTTTTATTTGTTGGAAGTTATCGGTAGATTTTGGCCCTCTCCATTCTAATGTTTTAAAATCTGGTTTGTATGTGAGTTGGACCGACTTAGAGTTCTGCCATAGGTTTTTGTGCTCTTTGAATTTATCGTAGTTTTGTTCTAGGAAAATTGGGGCATCGGCCCAGTGAGTAGACCTCCCAGATACTTTTTCTAGGATACTTTGAGCGTGTCTGTTGAACCACAAGGCTCTCATTGGCAGGTCTTTTGGATCTTCAGGCCTCAAGGAATAGTGGATATGGACTCCATTCCCACGTTCTGGTTTTAGTTGTTTAGCTATTTTATTGAATCGGTATTCTATTTTGTCTAGTGTCTGATTATCTGTGAGCCAGATCTCTACCTGTGTTGGCAAAATTGAATATTCGATACCAGTCCCGTCGTATCCTGCATAGCGCATGATCTTCTGTTCTTTGACTCTACCTTCTAGCCCAATAGGAGCTTCTATGATTTGTTCGAGATTTTTTATTTTGGTTCCTGGTTTTAGTCCTCCTTCTATTTCTATGCCAATATAGCGCTGAGATTTTCTAATCATTTTTCTCTTTGCTATAAAGTCTGTTGCTTTTATCCTGATTCCGGCCATTAGAAATCCTCTCTTTCTTTATTATTATTTAACTCTATATCTATATAGTCTTTTATGATAGTGCTGTCACTGAAGTTTAACTTCTGTTGTTTCATGTACCGATCTAGGTGGGGAGAGTCTTTAGCAGATAAGATCTGTTGTAGATTCCTCCCTTTGGTTGTATAGTTTCTAACATAGTGAGCTATATTCCTAGAAAACTCAACAGCTGCTAACAGTGTATTGGTATCGGTTACTGTCTTGAACGATCTAATTTCTACTGTCTCGTGAGTTTCAGCTATGATGTGATGGTGGCTATCTCCTGACCCAGCAGATTTGATTAGACCGTCTTTTTCTAGCTGTATCTTCATCTTGATATTTCTGAAGTCTGACCTTTTACTTAGCTGCTGTTTGACTTTGTATTCTCTAGTCTGACAAAACTCGTTTAGTTCCCTTCTGGAAAACTGAGATATTTCTTTGTTGTAGAATTCGAATATCCAGGCTAGGTCCTGTAATTGTTGATCGGTAGTCTTAGTCTTAGAGTTGTTAAAGAATTTTTTGCTCATGTGGATATGTAGCCCAGAGTTTCTCTGGTCAATAGTATTTACTCCCCATTTGTCCATGATATCGAATACCTTATCTAGTAATTTGACCACCTTCTCTGATGTCCAGGCTTTGTAGCTCATGGGTCGGGTAATAAACTCTACTCCATTAGGGATGCTAGCATCACGTTCAGCTACAAAGAGGCCTTCAGATACCATACAAATAGTTTCTGCGAAGACTACTCTGTTCCTTCCTTGTGGTAAGTCGATTTCAATTTCGGCACCATAATATAGATAAGGGCGTTCATCCGGTAGTCTATATTTTCTATTTTTGAAATTATCATGTAGTGCTGCATGATAGTTATCCGGTTTGATCTTTTGAACAGTTAAGCTAGTCTCTAATTGATCTATAAATTTAGCTCTCTCGGTTAGGTATGAAGGAGTGTCGTATTCTCCTGATTGTTCTAGTCTTTGCATTAATGGGGTTTTGATACAGTTGACACAGTAGACTCCATTCCCTTGGTTCATCTCCTCTTCTGTTGTCTTGTGGATATTGAGACATCGGCTTTCTGGCATCCTGACAGTAGGCAAGTTATTTTCTTCTGTGGTTTGTCGTCTTAGTAGCGATGTTACTGAGCTTATCTGAGCAGGTGTTAGTTGGGTATCGACTTCTACTCCATTGACTCTATTGGGCAGTTTGAAGTTGGCTAAATATACTCCTATGTTATCTCTATAATGTCCTATTCTCCTTAGATATATTTTGACGTCTTCTGTGTTTTCATCATGTTTAATGTTAATCCAGTTCCATTCCCTATCTGAAGGCTTATAGATTATTACTGTTTTAGTGTTTTGAGATTCGTCTTCGTCATATATGATGTAATTTCCAGCGAACTTATCGAACTGGATTTGTTCGTCTGAGATTTGGTCTATACAGTCTTTGCAGATGCTTGTGGTCCCGTAGTGGCGAATGCTGTAGGTTACTTCTATCAGATTTTCGTTTAGATAGGGTTCGTCACAATTACTGCATACATAGGTGGAAGCATCGAAACAAGATTCACATAGTATAATATCTTCTACTCTGTATTGTTCGTCTTCATCTAAGCTATCTTCTCCGCAATATTCGCAGTCCACCAGGTGTTCTGAGTCTTCAGTTTCAGATTGGGACGGAGGCGAAGAGAGGGAGCGAGTAATAAAATCAGAGACTTCTGTTGTAATGTTTTCATCTACAAGGCTTTGGTGGCCTATGATGTGTCCTGGGTATCGTGATTGCCAGGAATTTTGGGATATCCATCGATGAGTGTTCATATCAAATAACAGCCCCTCGGCGTTCCTTTCTGCATGTGATGGCATTGTACTCCTTTCTTTGGTACTAAAATACCAGCCCTTTGGAGGGGCTGGTAATCTAGTAGTTAACTTATTCGATTTTCGTTCTACTAATTAAGTTTTCAAATTTCCCTTTGTACTACTTTTATTCGGCTCTACTGGTTGGTGTAGTGGAGTCTACTATGTTTCGTCTTCAGAGCTTTTTGAATGATAGTGAAAGCTAGGCTTCTTCGCTATCTGCTGGCTTTAGATCGCCGATTTGGACACCGAAGTGTTTTGCAACACGCTCAGCCCATTTCTTGTCTCCGTGCTCTTTCTGTTTAGCAACACGGCGGTAAACTACTGGTTCGACAGTATCGAAATACTCTCGTCCTGGGTTCTCTACATAGAAAACTTCTTTGTAGAGGGTGTAGTCGTCTTCCCCGGTTGCTAGATCGAAGCTTTTGCGGATACTGAATAGCTCAGTAACTTTTAGTGTAGCACTGAAGCCGGCTACGCCAGAGGTTGGAGCCTCGGCGAAGTCTTTATCGAATTCACCCTTCTGGGCGCGTTCTAGGACGGCTTTGAATTCGGCTGAATTACGAAGGCTTTTCTCTACTTTATTCTCAGTATTGATTGGATTCATTTATTTCCCCCTTTCTAGGTTGATGTTTATAGTGATCGTGATAGTGTTATCGTCTGGTTGTTCAATTGAGACTACCTTTTCATCCACGGATGATTTCTCATCTTTAGGTGTGGCTTCGGCCTGCTGTTGAACTGGAGCTGGAACTGCTGGTGGCTGTTTCGCTAGATGGTAAAATCTGCCTGAGTTGCCAGGCTGTCTAACCCCAATAATGGTACGATCAGCGATGAGTAACCTCATCCAGTGTTCTACTTGGTAGTAGTTGGCATTCATAATAGGCATAAGGTCTACTATGATGTCGGCTTTTTTCTTTCCTTCGGCTTTACCCTCTTGGAAGTACTTGACTATAACTGGGAGAGTCTCATTCATAGACCTATTCTTAGTTTTAGCTGGGCTAGGCCTTCTGGTTGGTTTTGGTCGCTCTGCTAGTAGTCTGGCTTTTTCGTTTAAGATCTTTTCGATCTCATTACCCCATTCCATTTTGCGGAGTGTCCATCTGACTTGATTGTTAGTTAACGAGTTACGGGTGGCTATATATTTGACCATTCTATTTCTTTGGCTGCCATCATATGCATTATTTAAAATGTACTCTCGGATTAACTGTTTTCTATATTCCATTTGATCTTTACTCGCTTTTTCGCTCATTATCCCTCCTTCTATATTATTATTCTGTATCATCGACCCACGTTAATACAGTTTGCCCTTTAGGCAAATACAACCTCTGGGCCGAAGGTGGTTGGTTGCAACCCAGAGGCTATATTCACCTAAACAATAACACCAAAAAACCACATCAAAGGTGAAGGGGTCAAGGAGGAGTCCCCGAGTGCGCAGCACCCGGAGGAAGCTCCTTGAATCCCTGAGGCTGATGTGGTTTCTCTAATGGTTATCAAGCCACCATTCATAGAGCCCGTACTGGTCATTGATCTCCCCTGTCTCTCGCAGGGAGTCAATGAACTCAGGAGTTTGCTCAGATAACCATGTCGCGTAGTTGAGATCCATTAGATAGGTCCTTTCGATTGTTTAGCTTACTTTCTTTGGCCCGCTGCCTCTCCATGTCTCGTATGATGTGTTGTAGCCGCTCTACCGTGGCGTCGGTACCGACAGGTAGATGATAGTGTTCGCAGTAGCCGATGCGTTTGCGTAGGCTAGCTTTGAGTTTCGTTAGTTTAGTTCCCATGATTGTTACCCTCCAATCGTAGTTAGTTATTTTGGCAGTCACTACGTGATTTTAAACATGCGTTCTAAGCCACGTATGACTATCTAGAATCGATTTTTATTCAAAAGATGGGTTCATACTCGTCTTTTAAATTTTAAGGGCCTTAAACCCTATGTTTTTGGCCTCATTTCTTTATTCTAAAACAACCAAAGTATTCCATGGTATTCTCCTTTCTAAAGATACGTCTTATATTTACCGTTATTGTAGACAGACCAGGCGCGTAATCCTTGTGATTTATAGATAGCATAGGCGCATTTGACATTGGTAGTAACGTCAAATGAGTCGCAATGTTCTCTTCCTGGTAGGATTCTTATCTGGAAGAACCCTATTGAGTAGCCATAGATACGTCCATTGGATTGATAGGTTAGTTTGGTATCACCTTTAGCTTGTGCCCGGCAGCCACTCTCGGCTTTTGCTATGGCAAGCATGGTACGGTGGTCCCAGTCGTATTTCTTTATCTCAGACACCAGGTCAGAACAGACATGAGGAGTATAAGAGGGGCTAATGATCTTCTTGGTAGGAGAAATCGGCGGAATAAGATTGGTTCTATTGATTACTTTGCTTGGTTGTGGGACTGAAGGAAAGGAGACATAGTCCTTTCTGTTGTAGTCTTTCCATAGCATGGAACCTGCCAGCCCTATGATGAGTGATAGTGTGATGAATAGCTCGACTTTATGGTCGAGCGTCCAAAATCTGATCTTATACCAATGTAACATTTTACCCCCTAGCTAAATTACCCTTACGTATCAAAAAAAGACTTGTTTAGAATTACTATGTAATTACTAAACTGCGCTATTCAGAATAGGTAGCTATTCTGAAAGAGGAGTCAAGCCTACCTCCATCTCACGGTGATAGGCTCGACTAGATCTCTTTTTATTTAGACTTAGATAACAGTTTTATCTGTTCCTCTAAGGCTTGTGCTCTCTTGGCGAACTTCTGTTCTTGTAAGGCGTTACGAAGACGCTGTTCAGCCATGTCGAGAGCTAGTTTAGCCTTAGCCACCTGATTAATGGCGGCTAAGACTTGAGGAGACTGTTTCTTTTTAAACATTACGCCTCCTCCTTAGTCTGAAGGTCAGGGAAGCTGACGTTGTAGAAGATATTCTGGCGTGTACCAGTCTCCTTGTCTCCAGAGAAGGTCTTCGTGTTAGTAACTCTCTTGCGGAGAGTTACGTTGAAGGCTTTCTCGTTAGCACCAGCCTTGATAGCATCAGAGAGGAACTTAACCATGTCCTCAGTAGTTAGCTTGAGGTTGGAGTCATCCAATTCAAGCGAGTCTACTAGCTGGCCGATTTGTTCCCATGCGAAGTTACGATCGTAAAGCGGGTGGAACTCATCAATAGACGAAGTGTTGAAGTGGAGAGAACGGATAGCTTCCTCCTGGAAGATATAATCGTCTGCCATACGATACTGGAATCGGACTACCTGGTTACCGTTAGCTGTTTTAGCTAACGTGATGTTGACTAGGTTGACCGAGTATTCCCCGTTTTCTATACCAACACGGTTGATCTCGTCGTAAACATTACGACGTTTCTTACCAGCCTCGTACATCTCACGAGTCTTTCTGGCCTCCTCGTCAGCGTCGGTGAAGTTGTCTCGACGAGCCTCCTCGTTGAGCACTTCAGGCTCAGCTGACTTGATAGCCTTAAATTTGTCTAGTTGATTTGAAATCTTACTCATGGTAGATCTCCTTTCTGCTAGGTACTTCCTAGCAATTATTATTATGATAGTGCCAAAAAGGTTTAGCCTTCCTAAGCACCATAGACCAGACTGCAGATGGGTTTTCATTACTACAACCATAATAGTACTTGTGAGTCTGCCCGCATCGGGGCCTTTTGGCACGTTTCTATTACTTACGTAATGAATTAGCTATCTGATTTGTAAAGGTGATCTTAGCCTGGCTGTTACCAAAACTATTGAAATACCTTTAGCGAAAGCAAGGCGAGGGTCGCAAGGTGGAGACACAGAGAGCGAGGAACGAGCTCCCTGCTGTACTACCTAGCGGCCTGAGACGCTTTTGCTCTTAGCACGTAGAGTCTAATCTGTAGAATCCGGCGCAATAGAATTTTTATAAATAGTTTTGGTAATAGACAGGTCAGTATTTCACCAACAAATCAGATAGTAGTTCTATTCGTAATAGGAAAGGTGGTGCCAGCAAAGGTAACGGAAGGGAGACGGATAAGTACGGATAGGTAATAGTAATGAAAATCTGATGCAGTACAGAGGTATGGTGAAGGCTAAGATAGGGAGTAAGATGTAATATTTACAACAATGTTAATACAGTGGAATAAATAGAGAATGCAGAGAGGCATTCTCTATCTGTAAACAGGAAATGAAAAACGCGGCCAAATAAAATGCGTTGCTTATTTATATACTAAGTAATAAGTAAAGAGATAATGCAGAGATAGCAGGGGATAGCCTAAGTTACCTTTACCTTTCTCCAACCTTCTCTGATTATCTCTAACCTTCTCTGATAGTTTCCCCTCCCCTCCACCAAACAACCAGCTGATTTGCCTAGCGCAACAGGGGTGCAACCACCACAGAAGAAGACGACGAAAGTTAATCAGGCCCCACGCAAGTGGGTGATTAACGTCTTCGTTCGGTCAACCAGACAGATGAGCTAGCTACCACCCTAGAGCCCCCCGATGGTGGGGCTATGACCTCTGTTAAAGAGAACGAAGTGAGTCGTCTGGTGTTGGGTTTATGTGGATAGTATC
>JBDHYT010000079.1:0-9042 GCA_039811485.1 Marinilabiliaceae bacterium
CATTACAATTATACCAATAACAATATTAACCACCGGCACAAACATAAGCAATAACCACCACCATGGCTTTTTAACAATATCAAGCAAAACAATAAAGCTATAGAAAGGCACAATTGCAGCCCATCCTGGTTTGCCTGCTTTCTCAAAAATCTTCCATAATGATACAAACAATAATACTACTAATGCTAAACTTAAAAGTGAACTCATGATTTGTTTAACTTAAATTATCCCTACTCACTAAGCTTTTCGGCAACTCTATGTAACAATAAACGATATTACATTTACCAAAAATATAAAAAAAAAATCTAACGACAATAATTAATTTAGAATTAACAAAACTATTTATTTACTAACATCCTTAAACGATTCGTTCAAAAAATCTGCCACGCCGTCAACATCCTTGGTTTTCGTCAATTTCCGAAACCACCGGTTTCCATTTTCAACCCGTTGTGACGGATAATGCCAGAACTGAACCAAAAGCTGATGTTTGTACTGGTCTGCGAGACTGTTTTGTGCCACCACAAGCGACCTGAAATAATCGAACAACTCTCTCAGAAGGGTTGATTCCTGACAACCACCATTACATCCTCCTCTTATATCTTTTACGAGTGCAGGATTGGCAAGCCATCCTCGCCCCAGCATCCAACGATTGATTTCAGGGAAACGGTTCTTTAACTTCTCAAAGTCGTTACAACTATTAATATCGCCATTTGCAACAATTCTATGCCGCGATTGCTGCATCATCTCTTCAAAAGCATTCCAGTCGGGAGTACCTTTGTATTGCTGTGTCACCAGACGAGGATGGATTATAACTTCTGAAACAGGAAATTTGTCCAATAACCTCATCATAGCCAAACCCTGCCTGGTATCGTCAAGACCGGCGCGCATCTTTACCGACAGAGAGGCGTCAGGATAAGCATCAAAGAAACCGGCAAGCATCTTCTCCACCAATTCAGGCTTATCCATCAGTCCGCCACCTTTGTAACGTTTTACCAGCATCGGAAACGGACATCCCATATTAAGGTTTATCTCGTTATAACCCAGCTCCCCAACAGCCTGGTAGGCCTTAATCAAAAACGGTGCTTCGGAGGCAGTAATCTGTGGCACCACATTCATGCCCATATTTAAGGCGGCATCAAGTTCGGGCAGCAGGCGTGGATCGAAACCACCTGATCGATGCTCTTCGAAAAACGGAGTAAAATACTTTTCTGCATCCCCCACAACATGGTGATAGGCATTTCGATACCACACTTTAGTATAACCCTGAAGGGGTGCTAAATAGAATTTGTCCTCCATAACATAAACATCACATCTCAGGCAAAAGTAGTAATTGTTGTGTTGCAAATAGTGAGTATTGCCAATTTGCCCAATTAAATTCCTATTTTTGCAACATTAACAACAAGGATAATGAACTATCTGTCAGTAGAAAATTTAAGTCATACATGGGGCGACGTCCGCCTCTTCAATAATATATCTTTTGGATTGAGCGAGGGGCAGAAAGCAGCACTTATTGCCCGCAACGGAGCCGGAAAAACCACCCTGCTGAATATATTGACAGGGAAACTTCTACCTGATTCCGGTTCGGTTGTATATAATGATGCTATAAAGGTTGGCTATCTGCCGCAAGACCCTTACCTTCAGGGAAACCGCACTGTACTTGAAGAGGTTTTCAACAGCGGCACCGAAGTAACAAAAGCAATAAAGAATTACGAAGATGCGCTCCACCACAACGACCAGACCTGCCTGGGTGCAGCCATTGAGCAGATGGACAGATACGGTGCCTGGGATTATGAGCAGCGCGCCAAGCAAATATTGTCACAACTAAAGATTTTCAATTTCGACCAAAAGGTAAGCGAACTATCAGGAGGACAGCAGAAAAGGGTTGCCTTGGCTTCGATACTCATCAGCGAACCCGATATGCTTATCCTTGATGAGCCCACCAACCACCTCGACCTCGATATGATTGACTGGCTTGAGCAATACCTGTCAAAAAGCCGTTCTACCCTGCTGATGGTAACCCACGACCGCTATTTTCTCGACCGGGTGTGCAACGAGATATACGAGCTCGACCAGCAGCAGTTTTTCAGGTATCAGGGCAACTACAGCTATTTCTTAGAGAAACGAGATGAGCGCATTGCAACAACCCAGGCAGAAGTAGAGCGGGCGCGCAACCTGCTGCGCAAAGAGCAGGACTGGATGAACCGTCAGCCACAGGCACGAGCCACCAAGGCAAAATACCGCATCGATGCGTTCTACGAATTAAAAGAAAAAGCATCACAACGAGTGGCAAACCGACAGCTCGAACTCGGCATAGAGTCTTCGCGACTGGGAAGTAAAGTACTCGATATGTACGGCGTCACCAAAGGTTTTGACAGCAAAAAACTGATCGATAATTTCAGCTACAAATTCATTCCCCGCGAACGGGTTGGTATTGCCGGAAACAACGGAACAGGCAAATCAACATTCCTGAATCTTATAACGGGAGCATTAAAACCCGACAGCGGTACAATTGAAGTAGGTGAAACAGTGGTGTTTGGCTACTACCGTCAGGAGGGAATAAAGATTGATGAGGGCAAAAAAGTAATTGAGGTAATTTCTGAAATATCCGAAAACTTCAGCACTTCGTCGATGCAGGGGATGAATGCAGCCCAATTTTTACGTTACTTCCTCTTCCCCAACGAGATGCACTATGTGCCGGTGAGCAAGCTAAGCGGAGGTGAGAAGAAACGACTATACCTGATGACAGTGCTGATGCGTAACCCCAACTTCCTGATACTCGACGAGCCCACCAACGACCTTGATATTTTCACTCTGGCAGTATTGGAAGATTATCTGCAAAACTTCAACGGAACAGTGCTAATTGTATCCCACGACCGCTATTTTGTCGATAAAGTTGCCGACCATCTGTTTGTGTTCGAGGGTGATGGAGTCATCAAGGATTTCCCGGGCAACTATTCAGAATATCAGGAATATGCCAAACTCAGAGAACAAGAGGCAAAGGCTGAACAAGCAGATAAAACAGAGACTCCAAAAAAACAGAAGAGCGATGACGACAAACCCAAAAAGCTATCGTTCAAGGAGAAACGGGAGCTTGAACAGCTGGAAGCCGATATTGAGAGACTAGGCATTTTGAAACAAGATATTGAGCAACAGCTTAGTTCCGGCACTCTTGATGCTGATAAACTTACCGAATTATCGCAAAAACATGGCGAAGTGGTGGCAGAGCTTGATGAAAAAGAGATGAGATGGCTTGAGTTGAGTGAGTAATGGTTAGCTGTCAGCTACTGGCTACTGGCTGGATATTCATAGTTTTAGTGGTAGGTCTTGTTGGTTGTCTTACGTAGGTCGTTAATCGTAGGTCGTCAATTGATACTGACTCTCGTCCTGAAAAATCTTTACAGTTTTTCACTTCCGGACTCCAAGACTTCCCGACTTTATGACTCCGAGACTTTCATCCCTTTTTAACTTTGCAACTCTTAAACTATTTAACTATTCTGTTTCTTTGCTTCTATTTCGTAATAAATATGGCAGTATTAGTGATGAAATGAATTTTTTATCAAAAATATTCTTGATTTTTTTTGTTATTAAAAAATATTCCCTACTTTCGCATCTATAACAAGAGGAAATTATGATTTTGAATAGCGCCCTATATTTTAGCTTTTATTTTTACTTTTTTGGTTTTTACGGCCAGAACAGGGGAGGGTATGCTATTTGAACATATATAAATGTACTGATTGAACCCGCCCCTGATGAGGCGGGTTTTTTTGTTTATAACATCGACCGAAAAACACAACCAATATGACACAACAAGTAGCAATTCAGGGAGTGAGAGGAGCCAACCACGAGCTGGCTGCCCACCGATACTTCAAAACAGATACAGTAGAAGTAGTTCCATGTCTCACATTTTCAGAACTATTCGAGAAAGTAAAAAACTCTCCCTCGCTACTTGGCATTGTAGCAATCGAAAACACACTTGTAGGCAGCATCCTACCAAACTACACATTGCTCAAAGACTCAGGCCTTGCCATTGTAGGCGAATATAAATTGAGAATAAAGCACAACCTAATGGCACTTCACGGGCAGCGGATTGAAGATTTGAAAGAGGTCCACTCCCACCCTATGGCTCTGATGCAGTGCGAAGGGTTTTTCAAGCAGTACCCCCACATCAAACTCATCGAGTCGGACGACACCGCACTGAGTGCCAAAGAGATAGCCGAAAATAAAACTCCGGGAATAGGTGCAATAGCATCGTCGCTTGCCGCCGAACTTTACGGTTTGGATATCCTAAGCCACAGCATTGAGGATAACAAAAAGAATTTTACACGATTCCTTATCGTCTCCGATAAAACACGTGCCGAAATGTCGGAGATTACATCCGGCAAGGCTATAGACAAAGCGTCGCTTGCATTTTCGCTCGACCACGAAGAGGGAAGTCTGTCGAAAGTACTCACCATCCTTGCATTTTACAACATCAACCTCACCAAGATACAGTCTAACCCTGTTGTGGGGCGCGAATGGGAATACATATTCTATATCGACCTCACTTTTAAGAGCTACACACGCTATCTTCAGTCGCTCGATGCCATCAGGCCCCTGTGCAACCGGCTGAGAGTGCTAGGCGAATATATGCAGGGCGAACAGAGCGACAACGATTAAATTACTGACACATTACCAAACCTTTATAAAGATGATAATAGAACCGGCAATACGAATCAGCGACGTGCAGGAGTACTACTTCTCGCGAAAGCTGAAACAGATAGACGCCATGCGCGCCGAAGGCAAACAAGTTATCAACCTTGGCATTGGCAATCCCGACCTTCCACCGGCAACCAGTGTTGTAGAAAAACTTTCGGAGGCAGCATCAAAGGCCGACAGCCACGGATACCAAAGTTACATAGGGATACCGGAACTCCGGAAAGCCTACGCCGACTGGTATGGCAAGTGGTATGGAGTAGAGCTGAATCCGGCAGGAGAGATTCTCCCACTCATCGGGTCGAAAGAGGGAATAATGCATATATCGATGGCATTTGTTAATCCCGGTGATACGGTTTTGGTACCCGACCCGGGTTATCCAACCTATATGTCGGCAAGCAAAATGGCGGGTGCAAACATAGTAAGCTACAAACTACACGAACACTTAGGATGGCAACCCGACTTCACTAAACTGGAGAAGCTTGATTTGCAAAAAGTTAAAATAATGTGGATCAACTATCCCAATATGCCTACCGGAGCAAAGGCGACAGAGGCATTTTTCAAAAAGGTTATCGACTTCGGACGGAAACACAACATACTGATTTGCAACGACAACCCATATAGCTTTATACTCAACAACAACCCGCAGAGCATTCTCGCCGTTGAAGGGGCCAAAAATGTTGCAATAGAGCTTAACTCATTAAGCAAATCGCACAATATGGCGGGATGGCGAATGGGAATGGTGGCCGGAGGTAGCGAGATAATACAAAGCATACTAAAGGTAAAAAGCAATATGGATTCCGGAGTTTTCCGCCCGCTCCAGGTTGCTGCTGCCGAGGCACTTACCCTCGACCAGGAGTGGTTCGACGAAGTAAACCGCCACTACATGAACCGTCGCACAATCGTGTGGGAGATAATGAAGGCATTGGGATGCAGTTTCGACAAAAATCAGGTAGGAATGTTTATTTGGGCCAAAATACCCACCGCTTATCACGATAGCGAAGAACTGGCCGATGCTGTACTTGAGAAAAACAACGTATTCATAACTCCGGGTACCATCTTCGGCGAACAGGGCAGTCGCTACATACGCATATCGCTCTGCTCAAACGAAGAGATGCTGAAAAAATCACTGACAAGAATAGTAGAAAATAAAAATATTTAAAGAGAGACATCATGGAATACCAACTTGACTTAGAACCTATTGTACTACCGGGCATGGAACTAAAACGCCCGATACTTATTGCCGGCCCATGCAGTGCCGAAACCGAAGAACAAACCCTCTCTACAGCCCGCCAACTTGCAGCCAATGGAGTGAAAATTTTCAGAGCAGGCATCTGGAAGCCACGCACACGCCCTGGAGCATTCGAAGGTGTTGGCTCACAAGGACTTCCCTGGTTAAAGAAAGTAAAGGAAGAGACCGGTATGTTCACAGCTGTTGAAGTGGCTACTGCCCACCACGTTTATGAAGCCATCAAATTCGGCATCGACATAATCTGGATTGGGGCACGAACCACAGCAAATCCCTTTGCTGTTCAGGAGATTGCCGATGCACTTCGCGGCATCAACGTACCGGTATTAATCAAAAATCCGGTAAACCCCGACCTCGAGTTATGGATTGGAGCTTTTGAGCGTCTCAACCGTGCCGGGATAAAAAAATTGGGTGCCATCCACCGCGGTTTCTCAAGCTACGATAAAACCGAATTCCGTAACCATCCGCAGTGGCAGATTCCCATCGAGCTGCGCCGGCGCATTCCTGAGCTGCCGATTATTACCGATCCAAGCCATATCACAGGCAAGAGTGCTAATATTTTTGATGTATCGCAGGAGGCGATGGACCTCAACTTCGACGGACTGATAATCGAGTCGCACATCTGCCCTGCCGAGGCCTGGAGCGATGCGGCACAGCAGGTTACTCCGGCTCATCTGAAGGAGATAATGGGCAATATTGTGCTTCGCCGCTCAGCAATTGGCGATACTCCACGTGTCACACTCGATGAACTTCGCAAGAAGATTGACGTACTCGACCAGAAATTACTTAATCTGCTAAGCGAACGTATGACTCTGTCGGAGGCTATTGGTAAATACAAATACGAGAATAACATCACCATTCTTCAGACACGCCGCTACAACGAGATTATGAACGACAGACGGGAGAAGGCTGAAAAAGCCGGTTTGAATCCCGAGTTTGTAGTGAAGGTGTATGAAGACATCCACGAAGAATCAATACGTTGCCAGAATATTATCATGAATAAAGAGCTGGCTAAAAAAAATAGTGTAACCGAAGCATAAACAGACACAACTGCATGCCTGTCAACATATAGAGGCATGCAGTTGCTTTTAAAACAAACATTGACAGATGAGAATTTGTGTAGTTGGTGCCGGTAAGATGGGGATAGTGCTTACAGACGCTTTATGTATGCAGCACCAGGTTGCTGTGTTCGACAGAGATGTGGAACGATTAAAATATGTATTTAACACACAGCGACTTACCACTTACGAAGAGATAAGTGAGTTTAAGCCCGAGTTACTTATAAATGCAGTGACTCTAAAATATACAATCGACGTTTTTGAGGCGGTACTACCCTATCTTACAAGCGATTGCATAATTTCGGATATTGCATCGGTGAAAACCGGACTGGCCGACTTTTACGCCCGCAGTGGTCATCGCTTTGTTTCAACACACCCAATGTTTGGCCCCACCTTTGCCAGTCTAAAGGAGTTATCGAAACATCATGCCATAATCATCTCTGAATCAGACCATCTGGGCAAGGCATTCTTTAAAGATTTTTATGGCTCACTTGGGCTCAACATCCACGATTACAGTTTTGATGCCCACGACCAGACAATTGCTTATTCGCTATCGATTCCGTTTGTATCAACAATGGTATTCGCAGCCTGCATGCAACATCAAAAAGCACCGGGAACCACTTTCAACCGACACCTGGATGTGGCCAAAGGATTGCTGTCGGAAGATGATTTTCTGCTGACCGAAATTCTCTTCAACCCTTACTCGCTACCGCAAGTACAAAAGATTGTGGATCAACTAAATGTCCTAATCAACCATATTGGCAACCACGACACAGAAGAGATGCGCAAATATTTGGCAGGATTACGCAACAACATAAAAGCAAATTAACACCACATACTAATTTTGAACCACGCCATAATCGGTTTATCTTTGCACCAACATTAACGGAACGGATGAGGATAAACGGTTATGCCAAAAAACAGAGTATTACTTGGGATGAGTGGCGGCCTTGATAGCTGCATGGCTGCCATTCTTCTGCAAGAGAGTGGTTATGAGGTTATTGGTGCTACACTAAGTACTTTTAGGCCTGCCGGTGAAGATATGGCTATCGAAGAGGCCGAAAACTTTGCCCGCTCAATAGGCATAAAGCATATTGTAATAAAGTCGAGAAGCGAATTCAAAAGACAGGTAATCGACTATTTCACAAGCTCTTACCTACACGGCTATACACCTAACCCATGCGTAAGGTGCAACAACACAATTAAGTGGCCATTACTGTTCGAGACAGCCCGCAAAAACCGTTGCCACTACGTAGCCACCGGCCACTATGTCAACATCAGTTGGATAAACAACCGTTTTTATATCCGGCGAGGATTAGATCCGGCAAAGGACCAGTCGTACTTTATGTGGAATCTGCCCCAGGATGTGCTTGAAAGAGCAATATTTCCATTAGGCCAATATACAAAAGCCGATATAAGGCAACTGGCTGCTGATTATGGCCTTACGCAATTCAAAAGCAAGAAAGAGAGTACCGGCGTATGTTTTTTGGCCAACGACGGCTATAGCAGTTTTCTGATGAAAAACATACCATCGGATCACGAAGCACTCCAACACGGTTTAGTAATTGATTATCAAGGCAATCACTACGGAAACCACAAAGGATTTGCACACTACACATTAGGTCAGCGCAAAGGGCTCGAACCGGCTCTTCCTGCGGATTGGTGCGTGGTACATATCGATGTGCATCAGAATATCCTGATAGTGGGACCACGCACTATGCTCAACCTCAACGAGATATTGCTCTACGACTACGAATTAACACCCGACACACTTCTTTGGCAGGATAAAGAGGTATTTTTCAGAATAAGAGGTATCGACTCGGTACCGGGATATACCGGCCGAATTGAGATGCTTCACGAGGGGTTGCTGATAAAGTTCGACACTCCGGTGTGGGCATTAACACCCGGACAATCGGTGGTGATATACAACAACGACTTAGTGATTGGTGGTGGCGAAGTACCTGATTATTCGATATAAACCACACCCACAGGTATCCAGCCATTGCCGTAACACAATTTGCCTCTTATGGACAAATAGGTTGA
>JBDHYT010000080.1:0-8987 GCA_039811485.1 Marinilabiliaceae bacterium
AAACCACTGTCTTGGTCGAAGGGTCGATACGGCACTTGCGATAGTGCTCAACCACGCTGTCGGTGAAAACGAACGGGTCGCCACTGTCCCACCTCACTCCGTCGAAAAGTTTGGAAAACTTTACATTGAATGATCTGAAAAAATCTTTAGACGTAAAGGTGTCCGACAGGGCAATTCCGAGATGACCATGATAAACATCGACCCAGTTATCGAGAGCCACTGCCGTACCCATGCGATAGCCAAAATGGGCGGCATGGTACATAAACCACTCGTGGGGATGAGTCCCGATAGGCGTAAGCCGGTATTTCATAGCAAGATACACATTACTGGTTCCATTGAGTATTTGGCCGGCATGCTCCTTCAGCAAATCTATAACACGATCCTGAACATCAAGTGAGAAACGTCGTCGTGTACCAAACTCCGACAATTCGGCATTCATCATCAAAAACGCCTTGGCTTTATCAATCACACGATTCTCAAAAGCATCGGGTTTAAGGCCATTTAACCTGAAATAGAGTTCGGAGATGAGCGCAAGTAGCGGAACCTCCCAAAGTACGGTACGATACCACAAACCTTCAATAACAACACTCAGCATTCCTCCCTCCTGACTAATATGCACCTCCGAAGGATGATAACGAAAACCCTTTAGAAGATCGATGAAAACAGGATCGAAATAGTAACACCTGTTACGGATAAATGCCTCACCCTCAGCATCGAGATATAGGGAAGCCATCGAATCTACTTCAGCCCTTAAAGCATCGGCAAAACGTGGCGGAAAGCTAACATCATCGCGCGAAAAAAACTGATAACGTACCACCGCCGATGGAAACTTCTTCTGAATGGCATTCATGGTGGTGAGTTTATAGAGGTCGTTATCGAGGAAATGGCTGATTATCATGGCTCAGATTTGAAGAGATATTATCTATCCAACAAAATAGCAGACAGAATGTTGAGGAGTTGTTTCAAATTTATGATTATTGAAAGAGAATAATCCACTACCTTTATCAACAAACAAACCACTGTTTATCAATTCATTACCAAATCCGGAAAGTTCCAACTGACGGTTAAGCACAACATCGTAGAAAAGTTTAATATCTGCCATGCCAAATAATGGCGGGAACCACTTATGGATAATGGGACGGAGTGACAAATCCTTACGGAAACAGTGCAAGGCACGGTCAATAATATCCTGATGGTCGAATGCAAGAAGCGGAAGGTTATAAACGTCGTGCCATGTAGCTGTACTGGCATCGTCACCCGCCACTGGAATCTGCGCACCGATATCGGCAATGCCGTAGTAGGCAACAGACAACGTACGTCCTCGCGGGTCGCGGTCAACCCGGCTAAAAATACCCACTTCGAAGAGTTCTTCGCAGGATATTCCGGTCTCCTCCCTAAGTTCACGTGCAGCACACTCGACAGATGTCTCGTCCATATCGAGGAATCCCCCCGGAAAAGCAAAACAACCCTTAAATGGCTCATGCGCCCTCTCAATCAACAATACCATCAAACGATGCTCTTTAAAGCCAAAAATAACGCAATCGGAGGTCATTGCAGCGCGCGGATAATCGTAACAATACTTTTTACTTTCCATAATCTGATTTGTAGATATCGACTAAAAACAGCTGTCTGTGTTGCAATTTAACAAAAAACAACTTCTTTGCAATAAGGGGAAACGATGTTTTTAGCTTTTGGAGATAATTATCGGGACGATATGACAATGTATTTTAGACGGGAATGGGATTGTTTGACGGCCAAGCCACCAAACAATCCCATCCCCAGCCTCAAATTAATAAGGTAAATTTAGTTTTTGAATTTATTTATAATCAACTCCTTGGCTGCATCGAGTGCTTCGCCAATACCTGCTGAATTTTTTCCACCCGCCGTAGCATAGAAAGGTTGGCCACCACCACCGCCCTGTATATGTCGCGATGCAGATTTGATAATCTCAACCGCACTAAACTGATGCTTGGCCACCACACTGTCGGACGCGATGACCGACAACTGAGGTTTACCGTTTTCTTCGCATGCAAGTACGGCCACTACATCATCAAGGTCGTTGCGAAGCTGGAACGACAAATCTTTAAGATACTCAAACAAGAAAGGCTTTACCTGGCTGACAATAACCTTAACACCACCTACTTCGAAGGCTGCATCGATAAGATTACGTTTTTCAATAGCCATGATATTCCGGATCATACCCACAATTTTCTGAGTCATATCCTGATTTTCGAGCAGGATATGCTCTACGCTCTTTTGAAGGTTGGCCGGCGATTTCAACAGACCCGACACATCCTTTATCAACTCAAACTGCTGGTTAACAAACTCTTCGGCCTTATCGGCAGTAACAGCTTCAATACGCCTCACCCCTGCCGATATCGACGACTCGCTAAGGATTTTGAAGAATCCAATCTGACCTGTTGCGCCAACGTGTGTACCTCCGCAAAGTTCAACCGACGTACCAAACCGGATTGCACGCACCACATCGCCATATTTCTCGCCAAAGAGAGCCATTGCGCCCATATCTTTAGCTTTCTGAATAGGTATCTCGCGCATCTCTTCCATCGGCATATTCATCCGAATTCGGCGGTTTACTATCTTCTCAACTTTTGCCAGCTCTTCGGGAGTCATCTTTTGAAAATGTGCAAAGTCGAAGCGCAGATAGTCGGGATTAACCAACGAGCCCTTCTGTTCCACATGAGTGCCAAGCACTTCGCGCAAAGCCTCGTGCATAAGATGGGTAGCAGTGTGGTTGTTGGCAGTAAGGGTCCGGCTATGATTATCAACAACTGCCTTGAAAGCTGCACGAGGATCGGCAGGCATCTTTTCGGCAAGGTGGATGATTAGATTATTCTCCTTCACGGTATCAACAATGGCGGTTTTCTGGCCATTATGCTCAATAAATCCCCTATCGCCAACCTGGCCTCCACTCTCGGCATAAAACGGAGTAATATTGAACACAAGCTGGAAAAGTTCTCTGTTTTTGGCTTTCACCTTACGATAACGGGTGATGACCACATCGGCTTCGAGATAATCATATCCGATAAACTCTTCAATATCGTCTTCCACAAGCACCACCCAGTCGTCGGTCTCTATGGCTGTGGCACTTCTTGCACGATCCTTCTGCGCATTCATGGCCTCTTCAAACTCACGACGATCGGCTGCAAGATTATGCTCTTTGAGGATAAGTTCTGTAAGATCGAGCGGAAAGCCGTAAGTGTCATACAGTTCAAATGCGACCTTACCACTAACCACTGTATAATTCTGTTTTTTGGTTTCGGCAATAATTTTATCAAGCATTCCGATACCGGTAGCCAAAGTGCGAAGAAACGACTCCTCCTCCTCTTTGATAACCTTCTGAACCAAATCTTGTTGCGAAACAAGCTCTGGGTAAGCCTCACCCATGGTTTGAACAAGCACCGGCACGAGTTTGTAAAGAACAGCTTCGCGAAGATGCAGGAATGTATAACTATAACGCACTGCACGACGAAGAATACGGCGAATTACGTAACCAGCCTTGTTATTGGAAGGAAGCTGGCCGTCGGTAATTGAAAAGGCAATGGTACGGATATGGTCGGCCATAACACGCATTGCAATATCGGTATCGTTTGACGAGCCATATTTAACACCGCTTATTTCGGCAATTTTATTGATGATTGGAGTAAACACATCGGTGTCGTAATTTGAGGTTTTACCTTGCACAACACGCACCAAACGCTCAAATCCCATTCCGGTATCAACATGCTGCTTGGGCAGTAACTCAAGTTCGCCATTAGCCTTACGGTTATACTGCATAAACACGTTATTCCAGATTTCAATAACCTGCGGATGGTCTTTATTCACCATCTCATGACCGGGAACAGCAGCACGTTCGGCATCGGGACGCATGTCGATATGTATTTCGGAGCAGGGGCCACACGGACCGGTATCGCCCATCTCCCAAAAATTATCTTTTTTATTTCCGTTGATAATCCTTCCTGCAGGGACATGAGCAAGCCAAAAGTTATATGCCTCCTCATCCTTTGTCAATCCGTCATCTTTACTACCCTCAAAAACTGTAACATAAAGCCTCTCCTTATCAATCTTCAGTACATCGGTAAGGTACTCCCATGCCCAGTCGATGGCCTCTTTTTTAAAATAATCGCCAAACGACCAGTTTCCAAGCATCTCAAACATAGTGTGGTGATAGGTGTCGTGCCCTACCTCCTCAAGATCGTTGTGTTTACCTGAAACACGCAGGCACTTTTGCGAATTGGCCACACGCGAATCGACAATAGGCCTGTTGCCCAAAATAATATCCTTAAACTGATTCATTCCCGCATTGGTGAACATCAGTGTGGGATCATTTTTGATAACCATTGGCGCTGAAGGCACGATACGGTGATCCTTCGACTTGAAAAAATCTAAAAAACTTTTACGTACATCAGTAGCAGTCATACTATTTTGGGTATTTTAATTTATAATCGGACGAAACATTTTTGCAAATTTAGATTAAATCCCTAATTTTGGATGTTCCGTTAATAAAATTTATACATTCAAGCAAGAGTTACATCCAAATGTCAAAAGAAAGATACAAATATAATCCCGATTTGCTATGCTATGTTAAGGTAGAAAAGGGACCCAAGTATTATTTTTCACGCATATCACTCCACGGCATCTCGAGTCTTGTGCTTGGTGCGTTGTTCTTTGTGGGCTATTCGTATCTGTTAGACAGTCCAAAGGAGAAGAGGTTAAAACGCGAGAACCAGCAACTCCTGTCCCAATATGAGCTGATGAACAAAAAGATGAGCCAGATAGAGACAGTGCTCAGCGATTTGCAGATGCGCGACGAGAATATTTACCGCGTAGTTTTTGAAGCAGACTCAATACCGGTGTCGGTACGTAAAGCAGGATTTGGCGGAGTAAACCGGTACGACCACCTGCGCGGCATGTCGAACGAGAAACTAGTGGTAAACACAGCCAAGAGGCTTGATGTGGCAATGAAACAGCTATATGTGCAAAGCAAATCATTCGATGAAATTGTAGAGCTTGCAATGCGTAAAGATGAGATGCTGAAATGCATCCCGGCCATCATGCCAATATCAAACCGCGACCTCACACGCACTGCTTCAGGCTGGGGCTGGCGGATTCACCCCGTGTACAAAATCAAAAAATTCCATACCGGTATGGATTTCTCTGCTCCTACGGGAACCGACATTTATGCCACCGGCGACGGAGTGGTAAGTGAGGTGCTTAGCGATTTCTCGGGGTACGGCAAACATATAGTTATCGACCACGGATTCGGCTACAAATCGCTGTACGGACACATGAGCGCATTTAAAGCAAAACCCGGACAACGGGTGAAGCGAGGCGACATAATAGGATATGTGGGTAATACAGGCACAAGTACAGCACCACACATACACTACGAAGTGTTATTAAAGGGCGAAAGGGTTAATCCGCAGTTATACTACTTCCAGGAAGACCTCTCGGCCGAAGAGTATGACAAGATGATTGAGATATCGACCAATAGCAACCAGACATTCGACTGATGACTGGATAAAAGAGTAAAAGAAGAAGTGCGGGACCACCGCACTTTTTTTGCAGCACAAACTGCGTAAATTAAAATCTAAATAATGATATAATTCATTCATCAGAAGAATATAAGAATCTAACTTTGGTATGGTAGATAATAATAACCGGAAATAATTCCAACATAAAAAAACACACCATTATGCCAAAAGGATTTTACAATGTGCCAGTAGCCAAAAACGAGCCGGTACTGAGCTACGCTCCCGGCACCAAAGAGCGGGCAGAACTAAAAAAACAACTCGACGCTTACAGAGGTATGGAGATTGACATACCGATGGTGATTGCCGGAAAAGAGATAAGTACAGGCAACAAAGTGAGGATACACCCTCCACACGACATAAAACATACATTAGGATACTACTACCAGGGCGATGAAACACATGTGCGCCAGGCAATTGAGGCAGCACTTGGTGCAAAGGAGAAATGGGCTGCACTACCTTGGGAACATAGAGCAGCTATATTTCTGAAGGCTGCCGACCTACTTGCAGGCCCCTATCGCCAAAAACTTAATGCAGCAACCATGCTGGGACAGAGTAAAAATGCTTTCCAGGCAGAGATAGATGCAGCATGCGAACTGGCCGATTTCTTCAGGTTCAATGTGCAGTATATGACACAGATATACAGCGACCAGCCGGAATCGGCACCCGGAATGTGGAACCGGCTGGAATACAGGCCTCTTGAAGGATTCGTATTTGCACTAACACCATTCAACTTCACCTCTATCGCCGGGAATCTACCATCATCACCTGCATTAATGGGCAACGTGGTAGTGTGGAAACCATCCAAGACAGCTGTATATTCGGCACATGTCCTGATGGAGCTGTTTAAGGAGGCCGGCGTACCCGACGGAGTGATTAACCTGGTTTTTGCCTCAGGTCCGGTGACAGCCAAGGAGATTTTCTCGCATCCCGATTTTGCCGGAATCCACTTCACAGGAAGCACCGAGGTGTTTCAGGATATATGGCGAAACATTGGCAACAACATTCACAACTATCGCAGCTATCCACGTATTGTGGGCGAGACCGGAGGCAAAGATTTTGTGGTGGCACACAAGTCGTGCGATGCAAAAGCAGTGGCTACGGCACTTACACGCGGCGCATTCGAGTACCAGGGACAAAAATGTTCGGCAGCATCGCGTGCCTATCTGCCGGCAAGCCGCTGGAATGAGATTCGCAACTATATGCAGCACGATTTGAGCGATATAAAAATGGGCATGCCCGAGGATTTTGGAAATTTTGTGAATGCAGTTATCGACGAATCATCGTTCAGGAAGATGGAGAAAACCATCAACGAGGCCAAGGCTGCTCCCGATGCCGAGATTATAATGGGTGGAAAATGCGATATGAGTGTGGGCTATTTTGTGGAACCAACTGTGATACTTACCACAAATCCACAATACCAGACAATGCATGAAGAGCTGTTTGGCCCAATTCTGACAATCTATGTTTACGACGACAATAAGTTTGAGGAGACGCTCGAGCTGGTGGACAAAACATCAATTTATGCACTCACAGGAGCAATCTTTTCACAGGACCGATACATTATAGACCTTGCAACCAAAAAACTATCCAACGCGGCCGGCAACTTCTATATCAACGACAAACCCACTGGTGCAGTTGTTGGACAGCAACCATTTGGCGGCGCACGCGGATCGGGAACCAACGACAAGGCGGGTTCGGCCATAAACCTGATGCGATGGATAAGCCCACGCACAATCAAAGAGACTTTTGTGCCTGCCCTGGATTATAAATATCCGTTTATGCAAAATCAGTAAAACAGATTGGCATTTTGACAAAAGCCGCATTAAAAGCACTGCTCTTAATGCGGTTTTTTTATAACTTTGAACCCGGCTATGAGAATAAAACCAATTAAAAATATATTCTACGCTACGCCATATCAACAAAAAAGAGGACAAGATGAAAAACGGGATTCTTTACCAGACCATCAGACCGCTATTCAGGAACAAATACTTCCTGGTTGCCTTTGGTTTTCTGATATGGATAACCTTTGTAGATCAGAACAACCTAATACAACGATACTCACTAAACCGAAAGATTAAGCAATTGGAAAAGGAAAAAGCAGACCTTACCCAGAAGATTGAACAGAACAACCGGAAGATAAAGGAGTTAAAGGGCAGCAACGAAAAATTGGAGAAATTTGCCCGCGAAGAGTATCTGATGAAAAAGGACAATGAAGTGGTATTTGTAATTATAGAATAACAAAATGAATATTTTTAAATCGCTGAGCATATTATACTACGTGGGCATGGCATTGGTATTTGCAGGAGTACTTATGAGCCTTGCGGCAGTGCCCAAAGCACCATGGATATTTACTGCAGGAGTAATACCGATGCTTGGCATCAGGGCCTACAACAGATTGGTGTCAACAAAAGAGCGGCAACGCATCAATTCTATTCTACTAATTAGCAGTATATTCCTTGCCGCTGCTGTATTTCTGATGATAACGGGACGTAACTACTGGATAGTGGCTGTACTAATATCGGCCGTACTCGATTTCTACTCAAGTTTCAGAAAAATATAAAATAACAAAAGAGGATGCTCTCAACAGAACATCCTCTTTTTTATATCAAGCAATTGAATTACTTCTTATTTGCAATCTGATAGCGTTTATTAAGTATTGTAACAACCTCATTGGTGATATCAACACCCGGAGCACTGTAAAGCACATTATCACCCAAAGTATTGCTCAACACAAGATTATAACCATGCTCCGCTGAGTAACCCTTAAGGAAGTTTGTAAGAGTATCGCGAAGCTCTTTGTTGATGCGTTCCTGCTCGCGAAGAAGCTCGTTGGACAATTTGCTATTAAGCTCCTGAAGCTCGCGCTCTGCTTTTGCCAGACGCTGTTCCTCACTTTGTGCACGCTCAAGAGACAAGAAGCCATTGTTCTGAACCTTACGCTGAAACTCCATGGCATCCTGTTGGAAAACACGATATTTCTGATTAAAATCGGTACGCGACGACTCTTCTTTATGAATAATCACATCATTAAGCACTTTAGCATATTCATATTTGATCAATAATGAATCTGTATTAATATAAACAACCGAGCCTGAACCATTCCCATCATTAACATTAACATCAGAAGATTTTGATACACCTTTGTTGCAGGCAACAAACAGAAGAGCTAAGGCAACAAAAACAGCTACATTGACAATTTTATACCCTTGTTTCATATTCAGTATTTAATAATTCGTTTAGTGTTATTATCTCACAAATATAGATGTTTGAGCCACATTAAAAAAATATGGCCAAAAATTTTAATCTGGCAGTGCGAAATAATGAAAAATAATCTAATTATCACATAACTAAACAAATTACATACTTAAAAATAATTACATTTAAAAAATACAACAAATCGTCCTTCTGAATTTCCAACCACCAAAAACATATACA
>JBDHYT010000081.1:0-8976 GCA_039811485.1 Marinilabiliaceae bacterium
CTTTTGGAATGTAGGTTACGAATTGAAAGCTGCTCTTTTTATTAGAAATACTGGGTGGGGATGCTCCGAATTATGCACAGAAATTTCTAATAAAGAATATGCTTTATGGCAATTAGTTGAAATAAACGGCAAAAATTATCTGAAAAATAAGGCAACTGGTCTTTTTATGATTGGATCTCATAGTTGTTCTTCTACAACAACTACGAATGATTTCTCTTTCTTTTTACTGGGCAACAACCAATATAGGATTAAAACAAACGATCAAGGTAGTAGTACGGTAGCCTGGAAGGAAGGATTGTGTGACAGATCTAATAGTGGTTTATTAGAAAATAGTATCACAACTTGGTATTTTACTGTTCCTCAATCAGGAAATCCCCTATCTGATGCTATTGTAGCCGCTAAAAATATATTGATGGTGCAAACTAAAGAAGGTATCCACCCGGGGCAGTATAAAACCAGTGCCCGGGTTTCCTTTAAAAATGCTATAAGTGCGGCAGAACAAGTGAATGGTAATGCTAATTTTACTCAAGTGGATAAAGATAATGCATTAACAATGCTTCTTGCGGCGAAAGAGGTGTATGTTAATTCTAAAAATAAAATTCGGGTAAGTACAGAAACTGAAGAGGTTTGGTATTTCATCAAAGGACTTAGAGGTGCTACTCCAACAGCCTTATATGCTGAAAACCAAGGGGTAGGTAAACAAATCTTAAACAAAGAAAAAGCCTCGGTAAATGCACAATTGTGGAAAGTTGTTAACCATCCCACTGAAGGATATCTTATTCAGAACCGTTTGGACAAAACCTATATTGATTCTGACGTAACAGGAGCAGTAAATATAAATGCAAAAACAAATGCTCCAACTATCGGCCTGAAAATAGTTTTGTCTCCGCATAGTACCGATCTTGTTAATTCCATTGATTATTTTTTAGTAGAAAATGCATCGGGTAGTGTAACATTCAGATTACATTCGGGAGGTCAGAATAATAATTGGGGTTTAATGAATTACACCGGTAATGCTGCCGACAATTGCTCATATCAATTTTTAGAATATAACCTTATTGATTTTCTATTGTCTGCAATTGAAGATGCCAAGCAACTCTATTCTAAATCGCCAAAAGGAGAATACCCTGGCATGTATTCCGAAAATGCAAAGAATACCTTCAATTCCGCTATTGATGCAGCAGAACTTGTTGCAAAAAACAGTTCGTCAACTTTACCACAATTGGAAGAGGCACTTGAACAACTAACATTGGCACAGAATAGTTTTAAAGCATCAAGAAATCAAATAAAACTAAGCACCAACGAAAAAATTGTTTGGTACTATATAGCTAATGTGTTTAATTATGCTAAAGATAAGGTTATTACAAACCAGGGCAATACATCAGGAACTCCTATAATCTTCACAGAACAATCTCTTGATCCCAATAAACTATGGCAGTTCGTTGATGCAGGAGAGGGTAAAATGTATATTAAAAACAAGGCGTCAGGTCTTTATATTTCAGCAAAACCAGGTACAGAGGGTTCTTCAGAAACTCCTGTGGCATTTACAGCAACATTCCTTGGCGAAGATGCCCAGCATACTTTTGCTGCTGCCGGCCAATGGCCATTGCATGCCCAGCAATTAAACACCCTGCTGGTAACCTATCCTGGTGGAGCTAATACAGCATCGGCATGGAAACTTATTGAATTGTCGGCAAATGATGCTGACAGTAAAACATCAATAACCAATGGAAGTGTTAATCAGAGATATACCGAAACAGGAATTGGAAATAAAGGACATAACCTGGCTTACATTACCTTAACAACAACCGGAATTAATGGAAGTGTAAAACTTAAAGGGTTTGAAGTTGAAGTGTCATCGACTGCCGTGAGCAAACTTCATGTTTATTCTACAGGAATAGACAATAGAGTTGATAAAAACAAACATGAGCATCTGGCAACTATAACAGTAACAAATGCAGGGGTTAAAACCATAACTCTTGAAAATCCATTCACACTTGGACAAGGTGCTGCCAATATTTGCTTTACTGCCGATATTTCAGAAAATGCAACCGAAGGTGAAACGATTAACTTCAAGGTTAATAAAGTTGAATATAACAATGACGAGGACAAAACCTTTGTTCCTACTGTTAAATCAATTGCACACCCAACAACCGTATTCTTAAAACAATCGATAGTTTTTGCACCGGGCGACTATAATTCAACCAATTACAGGATTCCTGCTATTGTTACGGCAGCAGATGGTTCACTCGTTACCCTGACCGATAAGCGCAAGTTTAACAGTGTTGACCTGCCTGAAGATATTGACGTTGTAGCACGCAGAAGTACCGACGGAGGTAAAACGTGGTCAGAACCCGTAACTGTTGCTATTGGAAAAGGACGTAACCAGGGTTTTGGTGATCCCGTACTGATTAAGGCTTCCAGCGGAAAATTGGTGACACTATTTGTTGGCGGCGTAGGGTTATGGACTTCGACACCGTCAAATCCTATAAGATCGTATGTAGCAATAAGTAATGATAACGGTATTACCTGGTCTTCTCCTCGTGATATTACTTCCCAACTTTTCGGAACCGGATGCTCTAATCCAGTACGGGCACTGTGGGAGGCCTCTTTCTTTGGCTCAGGTTCAGGATTATGTACCCGTCAGGGCAGAATTATGGTCGTTGCCGCTGTTAAAGAGCCGGGAATGAGTGGATTGCAAAACTATGCGGTCTATTCTGATGATGAGGGTGAGACATGGCATGTTTCGGAAAGAGCAATTCAGGGAGGTGACGAGGCAAAAGTTGTGGAACTTAATGACGGAACTATTCTGATGAGTAGCCGTGCCGGAGGAAATCGCCTATATGCCAAGTCAACGGATGGTGGTGTATCATGGGGAACAAAACAAAGCTGGAGTGATATATGGGGTAATGCTTGTGATGGAGATATCATAAGATACACCTCAACAAAGGATGGCTACAATAAAGACAGATTATTGCATACTTTGCCTAATGCATCAAACAGAACTAATCTGTCAATGTGGATCAGCTATAACGAAGGTGAAACATGGCTTGTCAAAAAAACTATTTGTCCTGGTACTTCAGCTTACTCAAGTATAGCTATACTGCCTGATGGTTCAATAGGTCTTTATTACGAGGCTGATGAGTCACAACCATACACTATGATGTTTGTAAACTTTTCTCTTAAATGGTTGACGGATGGAGCTGATGATTATAGAGTTTCTACCTCAGTTGATAATCCTTCGGCCGACAAGCAGATTTTTGTTTACTCCAAAGATGGTGTCATTAAAGTTAAAGGAATCGATATGCCCTTTAGGGTTTTTAATCTAAACGGTGTTGAACTTAAAAGAGACCAAAAACTGAATACAGGAATTTATGTGGTTTTGGTTGATAATAAATCATATAAAGTTCTGGTAAAATGATTCCCTGAAAAATTTGAATGAAAAACCCATGAACAGTTCCGGAGATAATCTTCTCCGGGACTTTCTTGGGTGAAAAAGTTCAATTAATTATAAGTCTAACAAAAAAAATCACAATGAAAAAATTTTTACTACTATCGTTTTTTCTGATTGGATATCTGTCATCCTACGCACAGATAATGCCACAGATTAGTACCGAAAACAATGAAGTCTGGTATTTTATCAGATTTAAGAAAGGTAGGGGCGTTTTGGAGGATATGGGTAACGAGGCCAATATTCTCACTAAGCGTGAAGTCAGAAACCGTGATGCCCAGTTGTGGAAACTGACTCAGGCAGCTGATGGATATATTCTTACATCCAAAACGGGAAGAAAAATGAATTTCGATAATGAACGATTCACTACCTCTTCAACCAGCAACATTACTGTCAAGCTTATTTCTTCTACAGATGCAGAAAGTAATCCTGCCTGGAATATTCAACGTGTAGGCGCAGCCGAGGACGAGGGCATGAATCAGTGGGGCGGTGCTGGTTATGATAAAGAATTGGGCGAATATTATTTAGGCGATGGGGGTAATGCGCTTGAATTTGTTACCCCCGAGGATTTGTGGGCATCAATACCCGAATTGCCTGTGATTAGCAATAATGGAATTACTGTATGGTATTACATCCAGTTCAAAAAAGGTGAGGGAGTAATTCAGGATATGGGTTCCAATACCAATGTGTTGACAAAGCCTAAGGTAGATAATAAGGATGAGCAGCTTTGGAAAATTACAGGATCGGAAGATAATTATGTAATAACTTCTAAGGCCGGAAGAAAACTCTACTTTGCAAATGAGCGTTATCAGGCATCCTCCGTATCAGAGAATGCATTTAAATTTCTTGTCTCCGGAATTAATAATGGTATTTCAGTATGGGAGTTGCAGCGTGTTGGGTCAAATAAATGCATTAATCAGTTTGGTGGGTCCGGATTTGACAAAGAGCTTGGCGAGTGGTATGCAGGCGATGGCAATAATCCGCTGATTTTTGTGAAATTTTCTAATGTTTCAACCTCTGTTGATGACCTATCGGCTGGAAACAATATTGTTGTGTACGCCAAAGATGGTGTCATAATGGTTAAAGGCACCGATCAATCCTATAAAATCTATGACCTTAAAGGAGTTGAACAGCGGGCTCAGAAGCTGAATTCAGGAATTTATGTGGTAGTTGTAGGAAATAATTCATACAAAGTAATGGTCAAATGATTTCAAGAGAAAGAAATCTTTAAAATCCCCATAAGGTTCCGGAGAATTTTCTTCGGAACCTTATCTGTATTAAATGAATTTAACCAACTATTCGTTTAACTATGAAATTAATTAGACTTAGATTTTTTTTTCTGCTTATGTTGTTGTTTTCTGGATTTCTTGTTTCTTATGCACAAGTAATGCCGAAGATAAGTAGCGAAACCAATGAATACTGGTATTTTATCAGATTTAAACGTGGTATGGGCGTTTTGGAGGATATGGGTGAAGGAGCCAATATTCTTACCAAACGGGAAGTAAAAAATCGTGATTTCCAGTTATGGAAACTAACTCAGGCTGCTGATGGCTATGTACTGACATCTAAAGCTGGCAGAAAAATGAATTTCTGGAATGCACGATTCACTTCCTCCTCAACCAACAATATTACTATTAAGGTTGTTTCTTCTACAAATGCCGAATTTAGTCCTGCCTGGGAAATTCAGCGTTTAGGTTCAACCCAGTGCATGAATCAGTGGGGCGGTGCTGGTTATGATAAAGAATTGGGCGAATATTATTTAGGCGATGGGGGTAATTCTCTTGAATTTATTGCCCCAGAAGATTTATGGGCATCAGTTCCCGAAATGCCTGTTATCAGCAATAGTGAAAATACCGTTTGGTATTATATTCAGTTTAAGCGCGGTAAAGGCGTGATTCAGGATATGGGGAACAACGTCGCTGTTCAGACTAAAAGGGAATTGAAAAACAAAGATGAACAACTCTGGAAGATAACAGGAACAAATGATAATTATGTAATAACTTCAAAGACAGGAAGAACCCTTTATTTTGCAAATAATCGTTTCCAGGCATCCTCTGGTTCACAATCGCAATTTAAACTCATGCCTACCGGCAATAGTGCATATACTCCGGCATGGGAGCTACAGCGTGTCGGATCTGCACTGTGTATAAATCAGTTTGGTGGTTCAGGTTACGATAAAGAACTTGGTGAATGGTCATTTGGCGATCCAAATAATCCGCTGAGTTTTGTTCTACCTTCCGATATTGGTTTTCGTCCTGATGCACCGGCCACGGAGGCTACTATTTCAGGTCTGTCATCTGCTCCACAATCAAAACTGTCGTTATGGTATCGCGAACCTGCAAAAGAGTGGATGACACATGCACTTCCTATTGGGAATGGTCACTTTGGAGGTATGGTCTTTGGAGGTATTAAACAGGAGGAGATTCAGTTTAACGAAAAAACATTGTGGGATGGCGATAAAACTACCTATGGTGCCTACCAGAATTTTGGCAGTGTATTTATTAATACTCCTGGAGTTACTTATGTTCAGAACTATCGCCGTGCACTTGATATCGAAAATGCAGTAGCTTCAGTTGATTATGACATGAACGGAGTTCACTACTCGCGCGAATATTTTGTATCGAACCCCGATAGTGTGATGGTTATGAACTACACAGCATCCGAAGCAGGTAAAATCAATATGCAGATAATATTGTGGGATGCGCACGGTTCAAAAACAGTATTGAACGATAAAACACTCACTGTTGAAGGCAAATTGAAATTACTGAATTATTATGCCAATCTTACTGTAAAAAACAGTGGCGGTACTGTAACTGTTGAAAACGGCTATCTTACAATCAGTAATGCAAATTCCGTAATGCTGTTTTTAAGAGGAAAAACAAACTATAATCCTGTTAGTCCTACTTATACTTATGGAGCAAAAGCAATAAGACCCGAGGTGGATGAAAGCATCAATAAAGCACAGGTTAAAGGTTATGAGGCACTAAAATCAGTACACATTGCTGATTATCAAAGCTTATTTAATCGTGTTAAATTTGAATTGGCAGGCACTTACAACACAATGCCCACCGATGAACTTATTACTGATTATAACAGAAATAATGCTTACACCAATCTGTTTTTGGAGCAACTATATTTTAACTATGGTCGCTATTTGATGATTTCATCAGCACGTGGTGTTGATTCTCCATCAAACCTTCAGGGAATATGGAATCACTCCAATAATCCGCCATGGAGCTGCGATATCCACAGTAATATAAATGTTCAGATGAACTACTGGCCGGCTGAAAATACCAATCTTTCTGAGCTTCATAAAACCTTCCTGAATTATGTTTATAATGAATCGCAGTTACAGCCACAGTGGAGACAAAATGCAAGAAACAGTGGACAGACAAAAGGATGGACACTATTTACCGAGAACAATATATTCGGATGGCATGGTGGTTTTATGCATAACTATGTGATTGCCAACGCATGGTATGCCATGCACTTCTGGCAGCATTACCGTTATACTCTTGATAAGGAGTTTCTTAAAAATGTTGCATATCCTGTTATGAAGAGTTGCTCCGAATTCTGGATGGAGCGTTTGATTGAAGACCGAGGTAAGGCCGCAGGACCCAACATCCTGAAAATATACGAGCCTGACGGTACTCTTGTTTGCCCCAACGAGTACTCACCGGAGCACGGTCCTGCACAGGAAGACGGAACAGCTCATGCCCAGCAGTTGGTATGGGATCTTTTCAATAACACACTCACGGCTATGGATGAGCTTGGTAGTGAAGTGCTTGCTGATGCTGCATTTCGCAGTGAATTAGAAAGCAAATTTGCTAAACTTGATCCGGGTCTTGGTGTTGACAAAGACGGACATTTACGCGAATGGAAATATTCCGAAAAAACTGCAGGTGAGTGGAACTGGCACCGACACATGTCGCACCTCATAGGTCTTTATCCGGGAAATCAAATTTCACCACTAATCAACCAGACCATTTTTGATGCTGCTGTGAAATCGCTTCAGGCTCGTGGCGATGCCAGCACAGGATGGTCTATGGGATGGAAAATTAATCTATGGGCCAGAGCAATGGACGGTAATCATGCACGGGTTATCCTGAATAAAGCATTGCGCCTTTCAAAAACCTTAGGAACCGACCAGAGTGACGGCGGTATTTATCAAAACCTTTTCGACTCACACTCTCCTTTCCAGATTGATGGTAACTTTGGAGCTACTGCCGGTATTGCTGAGATGCTATTACAAAGCCATATCGGGACTCTACAATTACTTCCGGCACTACCAAGTGCATGGACTAAGGGTTCTGTTAAGGGTCTTAAAGCCGTTGGTAATTTCGAGGTTGACATTGAGTGGGAATCCGGTAAATTTAAACAAGCTGTAATTCAGTCACTATCAGGCAACGATTGTGAAGTTAGATTAGAGGCATCAATGCTTTCCCAAGTAATTGACTTGTCAAACGGAGCTATAGTTTCAATAAAACGAGTTAATGCGCAAACAATAAGCTTTTCAACTCAAAAAGATGGTAAATATCTTGTAATATCAGGCAACTCTTGTGAGATACCACTATTTTCACCAGAAAGTGGAAAGTTTGAAAACGAGGTTAATGTGCAAATTACATGCGGTACACCGTTGGCAAAGATTTACTACACTACCGATGGTACAGTACCTACTGCATCGTCAACTCCTTATAACGAGGCTGTTAAGTTGACGAAGGATGCTGCCGTAAAAGCCATTGCAATAAAGGATGGTTTATTTAACAGTCCGGTTTCAACTGCCAGCTATTCTATTAATGGTTTATCTACAAGTGTGGATGATATAGTGGAAAATACCAATCTAAAAATTGTGGGTGGTAAAGGATTTCTGGACATTGAAACTATGCACCAAACAAAAGTTGTTGTTTGTGATGTGAACGGGAAAATATTGTTTGATAAAACAATAGAGGGAAACAAAAGACTTTGGTTAATGCCAGGTATTTACATCGTAAATAATCAAAAAACCGTTGTTAAATAGTTTAGTAAGAGATTGTTTTTTCATGTTTTAAAGTTTGGTTAATACACAAACCGCCGCAAGAGAAAAACTTGCGGCGGTTTTTTATACTTACCAGTAGTATTTTTCCATTATCTGTTTCATTGTATCATCACCATCATCGGTATCGCCCACCAGATTTTTCTGTTTCAGAAGCTCCTCTTTCATCTCCTTTATTATTGATGCATACTGTGGATCGTTGTAGCTGTTTTTGTTCTCATGCGGATCGGCCTGCAAGTCATAGAATTCCCATGCCGGAGTGGTTGATGTGGGTTCAGAACCGGTTGTCTGAAGCCTGTCGCCATAAAAGAATATCAGCTTATACCGGTCATTGCGTATTCCCAAATGGGCAGGACGTATCTGTTCCTGGGTCCAGTAGCGGTAATAAATACTTTTTCGCCAATCCCTTGGAGTATTACCTTTCAGATTCTCCCTGAAACTCACTCCCACACCGCCAGCAGGAGGTTCTGCACCGGCATAATCGGCAAGCAGT